>JBATEM010000457.1:0-2322 GCA_049664005.1 Candidatus Macondimonas sp. | reverse complement strand
CGGTTTTCGGTGTCCAGCGCGGTAAGGGCGGCGTAGCCGCGCCAGACGCCCGCCCGATATTCCACGCCGCCTTCTGCGCCTTGGATGCGGGCGCGATCAATGTTGTTGACGGTGTTGTTGGCGGCATCGAACACGATCAAGTCGTCGATGTCATTGCGGAATACGCTGGCGCTCAAGGTGAACGGGGCGAGACTGTAGCGCACCCCCAGTTCGGCATTGCGGGCGGTTTCGGGTTTCAGATCCGGGTTGCCGCCGTAGAAGCCATCGTTGGGGTAATACAGGTCGTTGAAAGTGGGGGCCTTGTAGGCGGTGCCATAGCTGGCGGTCAGACGCAGATCGTCGCGCAGCGCCACGCCCCAGGTCGCATTGCCGGTGGTCTCGCTGCCGAAGGCCTGGTTGTCGTCGCGGCGCGCGCCGACAATCAGTTGATGGCGTCCCAGATCGATCTGGTCCTGAGCAAAGACGGCCCAGTTGTCGCGGGTGTCCTCGGTAAAGGCAGTGGTGCTGTCGACGGTGTCGCGCCAGCCGTCCAGGCCCACGGTGAGCAGTTGCCGGCCGGGCAGGCTGAGGTCGTTCTGCCAACTGGCGCTGCTACGGCGCGTGTCGAAGGTGGAATAATCGGCGCCGTCGATCAGGTTGTCGGCCTCATCGCGGCTTTCGCCTAGTGCGATCCGGCTGTACCAACCCGCGCTGATTTCGCCGCCCAGATGGGCGCTGAGCACTTGCTGGACAAAATCGGTGCGGTTGGGGAAGCCGTCATAGTCGGTGCGGCCTTGGGCGCGCAGCGCCTGGGCGCCGAGTTCGGCGCCATTGGCCAGGCGGTGGTTCACGCCGAGGTTCACAGCGGTATTGCGATAGCGGTCATCATCGGGCTCGATCGGGCTGGGACCGAAGCTGCCAACCGCGCCGTCCTGCTGGACATCGTAGCCATCGCTGCTGAGGCCCGACACCGTGAGGTAATAGCGGGTATCGCCCACCTCTCCTCTCGTTGCGGCGCGCCCGCTCCAGGTACCGAAACTGCCGCCGGTGGCGCTGGCCTGCCAGCCGCTGCCTGCGCCGGGGCGGGTGAAGATCTGAATGACGCCGCCGATTGCATCGGCGCCGTAGAGACTGGCGCGGGGGCCACGCACGATCTCGATGCGTTCAATCTGGTCGGTGGGGATCAGTTCCAGTGCCGCCGTGCCGGTGGTGGCCGAGCCGACCCGGATGCCGTCGATCAACACCAGCGTCTGGCCGGGGTTGGTGCCGCGCAGGCTGAGGCTGGTGAATTTGCCGAAGCTGCCGGTGCTGGAGACGTCCACGCCGGGCTGGCCGGCAAGCAGTTCGGGCAAGCCGCTGGGACCCAGGCGCTCGATGTCGGCGCGAGTCAGGACGGTGACCGAGGCGAGCGTGTCATCGACGCTTTCGGCGGTGCGGGTGGCGGTCACGATAACGGTGTCGTCGGCATCCACGGCCTGCGCCTGGGTGGCGACAAGGGGCAGCAGCAGCCCACAGGCCAGCAGCGAACGGTGACGCAAAAGGGGGGTATCCATGAATTCTTCCTGCCCGATGGTTGTTTTCGATGTGCATGGACGCAGGCTGCGGGATGGCAGGCGGTCGTGGCACCAAAAGCAAGCGCACAGGAAGGAGAACGGTCGGCGCTGCCCGGCTGTGTCGCCCGCCGCAACACGCATCTGGACCTTGTCCGCACAGGCCGGTCTCCGGGCTGATGAGGGGCCGGATTGCAGCTCCGGCCGGCGCGGTCCGCCTTCCCATGCACAGGCACAGTGGCGTGGGGACCGCGTGCAACTCAAACACCGTTGCGGGGGCAGCGTTGGAATGGGTCTGGCGACCGCACCAACTTCCCGTTTCACCCGGACGACAGGACGCCGCCCGGACACCTGTGGGATTTCAGGTCCGCCCACCATAAGGGGCGGGCTTGGGGGTGTCAATCCGCAGCGGGGCGGGGCGGTGGATCGATGCGTTCCAGATACAGCAACAAGGTGCGCTGGCGGGCGGAATCGTTGTCGTCGCTGACCAGCAGCAGGCCGCGCGCTCCAATGCGCGTCATGCCTTCGAAGTTGTCCAGCAGCCAGCCGTCCTGCAGGCGCAACAGCGCCAGATTGTCGGGCCGGATGGTGAAGCCGTCGGTCGCCGGCAGGGCAAATCGGCGCAATGCGATTTCCAGGCGGCCCGCGTCATAGCAACGTTCCAGCGCCAGAATTTCGCCTCCTTCCCAGACGCTCATGGCCACGAGGGCGCAACGGGGTCCCGTATGCAACAAATAGGGATGCCGCCGCCCGTCCAGGCTGAACAGTGGCGTGTGGCCGGCCGGCGTGGCGC
>JBATEM010000456.1:0-2728 GCA_049664005.1 Candidatus Macondimonas sp. | reverse complement strand
GGGTTTTGCAGGGCAATCACCCCGAAATCGGACATATCGCGCCTGACCGAGTCGGATATCTGCCCACGGACTCGCCGTCACCATGGGCTCGACCGTGACGACGGAGTCAATCATTCAGACCATCTGCGCTGAAGACTTCAGTGCAGAGCATCCCTAATTAACTGCCTTTCAACTGGAAAGGGCTAGTTGCCGACTTTCTGGATTGCCGGGTGGGGCGGTTGCAGGTAGCGCTCCAGAATCTCCTCGGCGGGCAGGGGGCGAGAGAAGCGATAGCCCTGCACACCATCACAACCCCAGTTGGACAACAAGTAATGTTGTTCCTGGGTTTCCACCCCCTCGGCCACCACCCGCATGTTCAGGCTGTGGGCGAGATTGATGATGGTGGCGGCAATGGCTGCATCCGCCGGCTGGTGGGCAATTTCCTGGATGAAGCTGCGGTCGATCTTGAGCTTGTCGATGGGGAATTTTTTCAGGTAACTCAGCGCCGAGTAGCCGGTTCCGAAATCATCGATGGCAATGCCAATGCCGGCATCCTTGAATGCGGTCAGGGTGGCGTGGGTGTCCGTTGAGGCGTCGATCAGCATGCCTTCGGTCAGTTCCAGTTCGACTTCCGGACCGGTCAGACCGGCGCGCGCAAGGGTGGAGAGGATGACCTGCCGCAGGTCGGCCTGGCGAAATTGCAGTGGCGACAGATTGAACGCCATCGGGACGACCGAGTGGCCCATTTGCCGCCACTGGATCAGCTGTCGGCACAGTTCTTCCAGGACCCACTGGCCGATGGGGATGATGAGGCCCGATTCCTCGGCGATGGGGATGAATTCGGCTGGCCCCAGTCTTTCCCCTTCCTTGGGAAACCAGCGCAACAGGGCTTCCAGTCCATTCAGTGCGCCGGAATCGGTGTCGATCTGGGGCTGGTAATGCAGTATGAATTCGCCCTGATCCAGCGCCCGACGCAGCCGGGTCTCCAGCGCCATGCGGTGTTCCACGCGGTGCGCCATCTGGGGGCTGAACTGACGCACGGCAGAGCGTCCCGCAGCCTTCGCGGCATACATGGCGGTGTCCGCATTCTTGAACAGGATAGCGATGTTCGTGCCATCTTCGGGAAAGGTGCTGATACCCAGGCTCAAGGAAATATCCAGACGGAAATTCCCAATTTCGAAAGTGTGGGCCATCGCTTGGAGAATTTTGTTCGCTTCGGTGGTCGCCGCCTGCTGATTCTCCAGATGTGGGATCACGATGATGAATTCATCTCCCCCGGGGCGGGCAATCAATGCATGGCGGCCCAGGGTGTTTTTGAGCCGTTCGGCGACCGCGCGGAGGAGCTGGTCACCCACACTGTGGCCCAGTGAATCGTTGATGGTCCTGAAGTTGTCCAGATCCAGAAACAGCACGGCCAGGCTTTGATGCAATTGCTGGTGTTGTGCCAAAAGATCCGGCAACAGGTGATCGAGGCCGTAACGGTTTGGCAGGCCGGTGAGGGCGTCGTGGCGGGCCTGGAATTCCAGTTGCTCGGTGGCGCGCCGGCGTTCCGTGATATCCGAGAACATGATGATCGCGTGGGTGCGCTTGCCCATGACGTTACGCACCATATTCATGGTGAGCCAGATGGGAAACTGGCTGCCGTCGCGCCGGGTGAGCTGCAGTTCGCCCTGCCAGATCCCGGCATCACTGGCGGAACGCCAAGCCTGGCGATGGCTGGGTTGGTCATGGGCGGAAATCAAAATTTCCGTGGATTGGCCGATGGCCGCTTCGCGGGACCACCCCGTGATTTCGCTGAAACGGGGATTGATGGAAATAATCCGCCGGTGGCCGTCGATGATGCAAATGGCCTCGGCGCTGTTCTGGAAAACCTGTTCGGCCAGTTGCAATTCCCGAGTGGCTTCAAGCTGGCTTGAGATGTCGCGCAAAACTGTGGTGAACAGTGCGTCTTGCCCGATGGTGGTATAACTCATGGTCAGTTCCACCGGGAATTCATCACCGTTCTTCCGGCATCCCTTGACCCGCTGGATGGCATTGCTTGTCCCTGCGCGGACGCGGTCGCGGTATTTGTGAAAGCCCTGATGGTAGCGCTCAGGGACCAGCAGGGTCACGGGTTGACCCAAGACCTCGTGTGCGGAATAAGCGAAGAGCTTTTCGGCGGCCTGGTTGAACAGGATGATCCGGTCGGTGGCATCGATGGCCAGGATGGCGTCCAGGGTCGAGTCGAGGATGGCGCGTCGCAAGGCTTCGCTGGCCCGGATTGCATCCTCGGCCCGCTTGCGCTCGGTGATGTCGGTATGGGTGCCGATGACGCGGGTCGGAATGCCTTGGGCGTTGCGACTGATCACCTTGCCGCGATCAAGGATCCAGATGTAGTGGCCGGCCTTGGCCTGCAGGCGATATTCCAGGGTATAGGCGCCCTCGGCCGAATCGCGGAGGAAATCCACCAGTTTTTTGATGACCTGGTTCTTTTCCTCCGGATGCAACCGTTTGGCCCATTCCCCCAGATCGTTGGCAAGTTCCTCGGGTTCATAGCCCAGCATGCGTTTCCAGCGGGGGGAATAAAACACCGTATTTTTTTCGGTGTCCATGTCCCAGACGCCCTCTCCAGCACCATCCAGGGCGAATTCCCAGCGCGCTTCGCTGGTTTTCAACGCGTCTTCCATGGCTTGGCGCTGGGTAATGTCCTGCACCGTGCCGAACAGCCGGATCGGCTGGCCGTCCTGATTGCGCTCGCACCGAACACGGG
>JBATEM010000455.1:0-2503 GCA_049664005.1 Candidatus Macondimonas sp. | reverse complement strand
GGTCTGGCACGCTCTGCCGGAGCACGCGCCGCACGACCGCTGGGGCTGGGCCAACTGGATCACCGCCGGACGCGGGCTGGCGCTGCTGCTCTGGCTGGCGTGGGGCTGGGATCAGTTCACCGTGGGCTGGGGATCGGTGGCCTTGGGGACGCTGTTTTTGCTGGCGGACGGGATGGATGGGACGTTCGCCCGACGCCAGGGAACGGCCTCTCCGTTCGGTCAGCGCTTCGATCTGGAGGTCGATGCCCTGTTCGTCCTCATCGCCGGTATCCTGCTCCTGCGAGCCGGCCAGCTTGGGTTTTGGGTATTGACCTCGGGCCTGTTGCGCTATGGCTATCTGCTGGCCGGCCGCCACTGGCCTGCCCTCAACCGTCCCTTGCCGCCCAGCCGGCGCCGCGCTGTGTGCGGGGTGACCAATGCTGCTCTGCTCACCGCCAGCTTCGCGCCCATCCTGTCGCCCGATCTGGTGCAGGCATTGGTGGTGCTGGGGCTTGCGCTGGTGTTGGGTTCGTTCATGGTGGATAGCCGCGCCCAATTTGCCCGGACGGGGATTTCCGCACCACACTGAGGCGGCAATTCGGCAAGCAGCGCTTTCATGCCCCGAGCCAGGCAAAGGGCCCTGCTTTCTCCGAATGATGCGCCCTATACTGGGGCAACCGTTCGCAACGGCTTGGCAACTCAGCGATGCATTGCACCTTGAAGGGGAGTGTTCATGACCGTCACCATCGCCTCGCCCTTGACGCTGCCCTGTGGCGTCACCCTATCCAATCGACTCGCCAAGGCCGCGCTGACCGAAGGCCTGTCGGACGGCCATAACCGGGCGACCGAGGCCCATCAGCGGCTCTACCGCCAATGGTCGGAGGGCGGTGCGGGGCTGGTCATCACCGGCAACGTGCAGGTCGACCGGCGGTATCTGGAGCGCCCTGGCAACATCGCCATCGACAACAACGGTGGGGAAGAGGCGCTGGCGGCCTTGGCCCAGGCCGGTACGGTGGGCGGCAATCAGCTCTGGATGCAGCTCAGCCATGCCGGCCGTCAGACCATCCGCTATCTCAATGCCGAGCCGGTGGGTCCTTCCGCCGTTCCCGTCAAGCTTCCCGGCGGCGCCTTCGGCAAACCGCGCGCATTGAGCGAAGCAGAGATCGAAGAGGTGATCGAGCGCTTCGTCAATGCCGCGGGGGTGGCCCAGCGCACCGGGTTCACCGGCATCCAGCTGCACGCCGCCCACGGCTATCTGCTCAGCGAATTCCTCTCCCCCAAGGCGAACCAGCGCACCGACCAATGGGGCGGCAGCCTGGAAAACCGCGCGCGGCTGTTGCTCACCCTGGTGCGCGCGATCCGCGCACGGGTGGGGCCGGCCTTCCCCATCTGCGTCAAGCTCAACTCGGCGGATTTCCAGAAAGGCGGGTTTACCGACGCCGAATCCATGCAGGTGGCGCAATGGCTGCAGGAGGCCGGGGTGGATCTGTTGGAGATTTCCGGGGGCACCTACGAGCAACTGTCGTTCTTCGGTACCGGGGCCGAAGGTGACCGCGCGCCCGCGAAGGCTCAGAGTACCCTGGCGCGGGAAGCGTATTTCCTGGAATATGCCGAGCGCATGCGCAAGGTCTGCCGTATTCCAATGATGGTGACGGGGGGCTTTCGCAGTTTGATCGGCATGAACCAGGCGCTGGGCGAGGATGCATTGGACGTGATCGGGTTGGGGCGGCCCATGTGCGTGGATACCGACCTGCCGCGCCGGCTGCTGTCCGGGGAGGTGGCCGAGGCGCCGCGTTACGAAGACCGGCTGCGCATCGGCCCCGGTATCCTCGGGCCGGCCAGCACCGTGAACCGCATTCGCAATTTCAACCACATGTATGCCCAGGGCTGGTATTGCGTGCAGTTGCTGCGGCTGGGGCGCGGGCAGGCGCCGGATACCGGCATCAGCTCCTTGAGCGGCATCGTGCAGTACCTCGCCAACGAATGGCGCGGGGTACGCGCGCTGCGGGGACGCTGATCGGGCGCGACGCGGTACGCTGCGGAATCGGTGGCGTGCCAGTCAAGGCGATTCCGGAAATGGCGCGTCCAACCATACCTTGGGCGCCGCGATTCCAATGCATGCGGCGACTGGGCATTTCGATGGATCCCGCCCGCCATGCCCTGCGCTTTGCGTTTGTGGTCGGGCCAGACGGACAGGGCAGTGACTCCTCGACGGTCTTATGGCTTGGCGCGACCGGTTTTCACCGGTTTTCGGATGGGATCCATCGGCGTATTTTGAGCAATTCGATGCTTCAGCAAGGGCGGCGTGATGCAACCAGTCTGGTTCTTGTCCCACGGGTCTCCCACGTTTCTGACCGAGCCCAACCGCACCACGGCGTTTTGGACGCGCTTGGCCCCGCTCGTTGCGCCGGAGGTGCGCGCGGTCCTGTGCATCTCGGCCCATTGGGACGCGCCCGCGCCGCGACTGGCTGGCGCCGAGCCTCATCCGGCCATTCAACACGACTTTTATGGCTTTCCTCCGGCC
>JBATEM010000454.1:0-2177 GCA_049664005.1 Candidatus Macondimonas sp. | reverse complement strand
ACCAGGGGAGGCGGCGACACCCCGGTGGGCACGGCGCTTGGGGGTGGGATTGTGGGCCTTGGGCGCCCTGGTCTGGCTGGGGGTGGTGGGCGTCCTGCCCGCGTGGTTGCAAACGCTGGACGGGGTCACGCTGGCGCTGGCGGGGGGCTTGTTGGGCGCCGCCGCGCTGCTGCTGTACTGGGGCCGGACCCGCCCGGCGCTGGGATTGAGCGCTCTGGTGCCGGCCGGGGTGATCATGGGTCTGTTGCTGCCCCGCCTGGAGGGCTTGTGGCCCAGCCGCGAGGTGGCGCGCCAACTCCAGCGGCTGGGGGTATCGACGCCGCTGATTGCGGCCGGTTATACCGAGCCCAGCCTGGTGTTCTGGACCGGTCGCGAAACGACGCTGGTGAGCGAAGGGCGGCAGGCCGCCCAGCTTGCATTGGCCATGCCGGGGCGGCCGGTGCTGGTGAATGCGCGTACCGAGGCGGACTTTCTGGCCGCGGTGGCGGCTGGGGGTACCAAGGCCGAGCGACAGGCTGAAATCCGCGCCTACGATCTGAACGGCGGCGGCCCCCTGCGCCTGACGCTCTATCAATTGCCGGTGAGGGAGGCGCCATGATGTCCCTTCGGATCCGGGGCGGAGGGCGGCCGGCGTCGCGTGCGGTTCGGCGCCGCTGGGCCGCTGGGCTGTTGGCTGTGACCGGGGTGATTGCGCTTTGCGTGCTGTGGATCGATGTCCCATTGGCCTGGTACTTTCGACGCAATACCCTGTTCTTCGATGGCTTTGCCGCGCTGATCACGCTGTGGGGGGACTCGCGCTGGCCGCTTTCCATCAGCCTGTTGGGTTGGGGTTTGGGGCGGATCGTTGGCCGCCGTCTTGCCGATCCGCATGGGATAGAACGCGCGCGGCGATGGGCGCTCGCCTGTGGTTTCGTGTTCGTGAGCGTGGCCAGTTCGGGCTTGCTCGTGAACGGGCTCAAATTCCTGTTCGGACGCGCCCGTTTCAACGCCTTGATGCTGCGGGGGGAGTACGGGTTTTATTTTTTCCAGGCCGGCTATGACTTCAGTTCCTTTCCATCCGGCCATGCCAACACGGCCATGGTGTTGGCCTTTGCCCTGGGCTATCTGTGGCCACGGGCGCGCGCATTGCTGTTGCTGGCGGGGTTCATGCTGGCGTTGAGTCGGGTGGTGGTGACCGCCCATTACCTGAGTGATGCCCTGGCGGGCGGCTTGCTGGGCTGGTGGACCACCCGGTGGTGGCGTCTATGGTTTCAACGCCGGTATGGGTTGTTTGCGCCGATTGCGGCCGTTGCGGCTGAGCCAGCTGCCGTTCAGTGCGTGAGTCCGGAGGAGGGCGGCGTATCGGCGACCAGCAACTGGCCCACGTCCACCGCGTCAAAACCGTAGTCGCGCCCGCAGAACTCGCAGGTCACCGTCACGCCGCCCTGTTCGCGCAGGATGTCCCGCAATTCCGCCTCGCCCAACTGGCGCAGCATGGTCGCGACACCCTCGCGCGAGCAGCGGCAGCGAAAACTCACCGGCGTGGGGTCGAACAGGCGGATGGTCTCTTCGGCGAATACCCGCCGCAACAGCGTCTCGACCGGCCATTGCAGCAATTCCGCTGGACTCAGGGTATCGAGCAGGTGGTTGCAGCGATTCCAGGCATCCTCGTCGGGCGAGTCCCCCGGCATGCGCTGCAACAACAGGCCGACCACCGCGTGCGCGTCACCGGCCAGCAGCAGCCGCGCGGGCAGTTGCTCGGACTGGGTGAAGTAATGCTCGATGGCGCCGGCCAGGTCATCGCCGGCGAGCGGCACCACCCCCTGATAGCGTTCGCCCGGCTTCTGGCCTTCCAGCGCCAGCAGCAGCCGGCCGTTGTCACCAAAGTCGAGCTGCTCGGCGGGCAGGTCCTGATCGTAGCGGGCGGTGGCGCGCAGATGCAGGTGGTGATCGCACTGGGCCAGCAGCAGGCGCAGGGGGCCGTCGCCTTCCACTTGCAGATTGAGCCGCCCCTCGAACTTGATGCCAGCGGTCAGCAGGGCAGCGGCGGCCATGGATTCTCCCAGCAACCGGCGTACCGGCGCGGGATCCGTCCGGCGCGACTGCGCTTCCTCCCAGGTGGCTTCCAGGCGCACCCACTGGCCGCGGATCGGAAAATCCTCGAACAGGAAGCGGTACAGCCGATCGCCGTCGCTGCT
>JBATEM010000453.1:0-2104 GCA_049664005.1 Candidatus Macondimonas sp. | reverse complement strand
GGTCGCCAATCCGCCCTATGGCCAGCGACTGGAGAGTCCGGGCACGGCGCGTACCCTGCATGCGGCGCTGGGGGCCCGGCTGACGGGATCCTTTGCGGGCTGGCGCGCGGCGGTGATCAGCGGTCTGCCCGAGGCGGGATCGCTGTTGCGCTGCTCGCGGCCGGCGGATCTTGAGGTTGCCAATGGGGCCTTGCCCTGCACGGTGTGGGTGTGGGAAGTGCCGGGTAGCGAAGTGCCCGTGCGGGGCGAATCGGCCGCTGTCGTCGCGCCGGATCCGGGATTGGAGGCGCTGGCCAACCGTCTGCGCAAGAACGCCCGCCACTTGGGACGCTGGGCGCGCCGGGAGGGCATCGAGGCCTATCGGGTGTATGACGCCGACCTGCCCGAATATGCCTTTGCCATCGACCGCTACGGCGACTGGCTGCATGTGCAGGAATATGCGCCGCCCGCCCAGGTGGATCCCGAAGCGGCGGCGCGGCGGCGCGCGGCGCTGTTGGCGGCCTTGCCGGATTGGCTGGAAGTGCCGATGGATCGGGTGGTGTTCAAGACCCGCGAGCGCCAGCGTGGGCGTGCCCAGTACCACCGCCAGGGCGCCGCGGGCAGCGAACGGATCGTGACGGAATGCGGCCTGCGCTTTCGGGTCAACCTCACCGATTACCTCGACACCGGCTTGTTCCTCGACCACCGCCTCACCCGCGGCCTGTTGCGGGAAGAGGCGGCCGGCAAGCGTTTCCTCAACCTGTTCTGCTACACCGGCAGCGCCACGGTTTATGCCGCTGCGGGCGGTGCGCTATCGACGACCTCGGTGGACCTGTCGGCCACCTATCTGGCATGGGCGCGGGAGAATCTGGTTCTGAACGGGCTGAGCGACGCGCGCCATCGCCTGATCCAGGCCGACGGCCGGGTGTGGATCGACGAGGACACCGAAACCTACGACCTGATCTTCCTGGATCCGCCCACCTTTTCCAATTCCAAGCGCATGGCGGGGACCTGGGAGGTGCAGCGTGACCATGTGGGCTTGATCGCATCGGTGATGACGCGCCTGGCCCCTGACGGCCAACTGATTTTCTCCACCAACCACCGCCGCTTCCGGCTCGACCCGGCCGTGGCTGAGCGCTGGCGGGTGGAAGACCTGAGCCGCGCCACGCTTCCGCCCGATTTTGCCCGCAACCCAGGCATTCACCGCTGCTATCGCATCAGGGCCCGCTGAAGCCCTGTCGCCTTACGCCCGTCCATCATGGCGCTCGCCATGCTGTCGCGCGGCAATCCGCATTGCGTGCCGAGAGCAGCGCGGCCGGCTGCGCTTTCTGGGGACAACGTGGATTGCTTCGATCGTTGACTCATCGACGGCAAACCGACCCGTTGGGTCAGTTTTTGTCCCAGGCGGATGGGAGGTGCCTATTCGGTCCATATGGAGGGGCGTGTTAGCGGGTGATTCGGGGAGTTGAAAGCAGTGGAATGATGGTGGTCCCCGCATGGGGCTGGCGCGAAAATGACTCGAAAAATAGCAGAAGTATGTTTGCAATCAAATGGTTGCGGATTATGTGTTCCGCAGCTTGGGTTTCCGCGCGAGATGATCCGGCAATGTTTCATTTTGTTGGCACGTAGCCTGCAACAGCTATGGCGACGGTGAGATCAGCTACCGCCCCATAACAAAAACACAAAGGGAGCGGCGGCAACATTCAAGACACCGCGCTGATTGAGGATCCATAAAAATAAGCCGGCGCCAAGCGCCGGTACAGACGAATAAAGATAACAAAGCGATACGCGTCTCCTGAAGGCCCTCACCAAGAGGGCCTTTTTTCTGGCGCCCCGGCTCGCTCAGCCAGCCAATGCCTTGGGAAACTCAGCGCGGTCCGGATGATCGTCATGGCCCGGCGCGACCGTGCCGCGGCGGGTCAGGACACGGCCCAGGCGTTCCCGTCCATACACGGGGGTGTAGCGCTTGCCGTCCCAGGCGATCTTGCCGGCGATGATGACCTGGGTCACCACCCCGTCGGAGCGGTTGACCATCTGCACATGGCGGAAGATCTTGCGTTCTTTCAGGACAGTTGCCGTTTCCGGGTCGTAGGCGCGCAGGGCCTCGGGATCGATCAACACCACA
>JBATEM010000452.1:0-4736 GCA_049664005.1 Candidatus Macondimonas sp. | reverse complement strand
CGGTCACGTAGACCTTCTTGCTGCGAAACCCCACCACCCGCACATCCACCTGTGGACTTTGGATAAAGGGCGTCAGCTTGCGCTCGAGATCAAGGCGGATCTCCTCCACGGTCTTCCCCGCCACCTGGACCACGCCGGCATAGGGAAAGAAGATGGTGCCATCTTCACGCACCAGCCGTCCCATGCTCTGGATATCCTGAAAATTTCCCATGGGGTTGCTGAGTTCGGGATGGTCCCAGACCAAGACATTGAGGACGTCCTGGGGACCGATGCGGTAGGCCGCCGGCTGATTACCGCCCATCAATCCGCTAACCGCTTGATCAAGCACTTGCCGGTTCATTGCCTGCTCGCGCAGTAACTCGGGGGTTACCGGAATGATGCGGGGGGAGGACTGGCCGTCGACTTCCTCAAGCGCCGCCTGCTCCGCCTGCGCTGGTGGGCCCGTCAAGAGCGGATCAAGAAAATCCGGCGCCCAGCCGCGCTGAGGCGCGTTTGGATCGTCGACCACGATTCCTGGAACGCTGCTGCATCCCGCCAAGATCCCCAACAAAACCACCAATCCCAGGCGCATGAAAATCCGTGATTCGGTCATTGAGTGCTATCCCTGATTTTTTATCCGGCTCTGAACATTTGCGTATTGATTCAAGACCATCAATGCAAAAGCATATTGCCTTTTCGCTCAAGTTAAGCGCGGGCGCCAACTCGCCACTGCCTGCACGATTTCCTCCATCGCGACATCAAACGCCTGTGGCCCCTTGCGAAATGGATCGGCGATTTCGTGATCCTGCCATTTACCCAGCAAATGGACGCGTCCGCGCAGATACGGGAAGCCCTGCTCAATCCACTGACGTTGATACTGTTCCATGACCAAGACCAGATCATGGGCCTGGGCCAGCGCCTGATCGAATTGGCGCGCCCGATGGGCCTGAAGATCCAATCCATGAAATTGGGCCACACGGATGGCCTCGGGATGCGCTGCCGAACCCACCAGGGCGCCAATGCCGGCCGAAGCCACGGAGACGACCTTGGGCAAAGCTTCCCCTGCAAGCACTGCTTCAGCCAATGGGCTCCGGCAGATATTGCCGCTGCAAACCATCAGCACTCGAAAGCGCACGATTGCCTCCCCCACCACCACCCATCATGAGGATTTGGCAATTCATCACACAGCATGCAATCTCAAAAAAACAAGGCCGACCCGCGAGCGGGCCGGCTAATGGAGGCAAGGATCCAACTTCGTGTCAGGCATCCTCCGTACACCTCTCAGGGGCTACGACTCAAGAAGAATCGCGCCAAGCCCATGGAAGGTCCTCCACGGCGACTGCCCGCAGGATACTGCTTGGTCACCACTGTACCGTTCCGCCGAGTAACCGTTTTGGTGTTGTTGGCAGCATCGGCAATGATCTGTTTGCTTCCCGGAAACACATACACGGTTTTGCCCGTCGAGGGATTGAAATCGATCCCCCAGCCCTGGGTTCCCGTACTGCCGACCTCCAAAGGCGCCGCCATGGCCGTGGTCGGAATGGTTGCGGCCAAGACCAAAAGCGCCGCGCCAGCCATTAAAAAATGATTCGTCTTGCGCATAACACACCTCCGCTCATCGAGGATGAAAAACGATCACGAACACACCGCCGTGATCAGGTGAAATTAAACCCGAAACCCACCGACACGGCCAGTTCCGTATCAGCATCATAGCGTTCCGTCACGTTCACGGCCCCGACCGTCACCGTCATCGGCAGCCAGGAATAAGGCGCAACGGAAACCGCCACATTGGCGAAGCGCCCGGTATATTCGCCAATCAGCGCCACCTGCGGCGTCAGATAAAGGGCTGCCGAACCGAATACATTGGCCCCGTCTTCACCCGGATCGTTGAAGACTTCCGTGCCGGCGCCAATGGTCAGGATGCTGGCGAACCGGCCCACGGGCAGCATCTTGGAATAAGCGGCATAGTAACTGGGATCGTTGGCATCCTCGGCGCCGCCCCATACGCCAAAGCCATTGACGCCGACCGAAACGGCCGAATAGCCTGGCAGATTGCGGTGCAGCTTGAAGGAGAATCCGCCCGATTCACCAAAGGAGTCCTCGCTGTTGTCATTGGTTAGCGATGAGAACCCGACCCCCAGTTCGGCGCCAAAATAGGCATCCGGATCGCCCAAACCGATGGCCACGCCCGCCGATGCATCTTCATTGCTTTCAAAGGTCTGGCCGAATACCCCGACGCCCACATCGCCCCAGCGCCCGCCGAAGCCCACAGGGGTCTCCAGTGTCGGAGAGGCGAAGCTTTGCACTGCAATGATCGTACTTGCCGACTCGGGGACCGACTGGGCCCATGCGGAGGAGCCGGCCATCACCAACATTCCCGTTAGCCCCAGTCGATAGGCATCTGCCGTCATGGCTTAACTTTCCCTTATAAAACAGCTTGTTGAATAATTTTCGGGCCTGATGATGGTTTCTGAATCCTCAAGTCCCGTATTCGTCGTGGATCCGAACTCTGGCGTAAAGATACCAGAAAAATCGAAGCGCAAGACCCCACAGCGACACAAGCAGGTTATGGCTTCAAAATAATGCAATATCCAAACCATCAATCCAAGGCATATTGTGCCGCTTGACGCCACAATGAGACGCATCCGGTCCATTTCCCTTTTCCCAAGGAACTGACCGCTGGAAGCGATTGCCATCGCGTCCGAATTGCCCCTGCGCAGCCAGCCCACCTTTACAAAGCACAAGCGCCTGACAGACAATGTTGCACCCCCATAGTGCGACCATATGGCGTTATGCATCGCGATCGAGCCGAAGCGCTGTCCAGACTATCGAATAAGCCATTCCAGAATTCGAGGAAAGTCGCGCATCGCAATACGCAAGTTCACGTTGGCGCAATATTTGCGGTTTAGACTGAGTTCCCTGCAGATCTTTAATTTGCTCGATCAAGCTGCTCGGCTGTAACGCCCCCATTATATGGAGGATGATTTCATGTCAATCCTGAACGATCCGAAATTGGTTGCAGCACTGCCAGAAATCAAACAACCCTCCATCACCCATGCTGAATTTTCACAAAGACGCCCGATCCTCAAGCGCCTGATGGATGTGACCGGAGCTGTAAGCTTCCTGATTGTTTTCGCGCCGTTAATCGCCCTGATTGCCCTGCTGGTCCGGCTGAGTGGCCCCGACATCATCTTTGCCCATACCCGTGTGGGGCGGGATGGTCGCCTGTTTCCCTGCTATAAATTCCGCACCATGGTGCCCGATGCCCAAGCCGTTTTGGCTCGACTCCTGGCCGAACAACCCGCTTTGCGGGCCGAGTGGGAGCGGGATTTCAAACTGAAGGACGATCCGCGCATCACCCGCATCGGCCATTTCCTGCGCAAGTACAGCCTGGATGAGCTGCCGCAATTCTGGAACGTCGTGCGTGGAGACATGAGTTTGGTCGGTCCCCGCCCCGTGGTGCCCGATGAATTGCACCGCTACGGGGCAAGAGCACCCGTCTATCTTGCCGTTCGGCCCGGAGTGACTGGCTTGTGGCAGGTGGGTGGTCGCAATGACGTCGACTACGCCGAACGCATCGACATGGACTCGACTTATGTGGCGAAGCAATGTCTCCTTCTGGATGTGACCATCCTGTTCAAGACGGTGGCCGTGGTGTTCCAGCGCCGAGGCGCCTACTGATTGGCTTTGCTGACTGGGGAGCAGGGCTGGGGTTGGACATGCCCGTTAACCCTGTCTAGAAGCCGATTACCGCCAGTCCGGAACACATCATTGCCATTTGTGCCAAACCAGAATGAATGCGCCCAATCTGGCCCTTCCGAGGAAGCCTTTGCGGGCGTCGTTTGGCTTTCGAAATGAGTAACAAATGAAACGTGATGAAGGCAGGATTCTGGTCGTCGGCGGCGCAGGTTATATTGGTTCTCATCTTCTCAAATGCTTGAACAAAAAAGCTTATGCCACTGTAACCCTGGATAATCTGAGCAACGGACATGCGGATGCTGTCGATTCAGGTCGCCTGATCGTGGGCGACATGGGCGACATGGGGCTTATCGATCAGCTTTTATCCAGCGAACGCTTTGACGCGGTCATGCATTTCGCCTCGTTCATCCAGGTTGGGGAATCCGTCCGCAATCCGGCGGCCTACTACCACAACAACTTCGTCCTCACCAAACAGCTCGTGGATGCTTTGCTGCGGCACGGCATCCAGCGTTTCATTTTTTCATCCACAGCGGCGGTCTACGGCATCCCCTCAAAGGACTCGCTGACCGAGGAGCATCCCTGCCAGCCCATCAATCCCTATGGACGCAGCAAATGGATGGTGGAGCAACTGCTGCGGGATTATGACGCTGCCTACGGACTGAAATCGGTTAGCTTGCGCTATTTCAATGCGGCCGGCGCGGATCCGGACGGTGAATTGGGCGAGCGCCATGATCCGGAAACCCATCTGATTCCGCTGGCGCTGCGTGCGGCGGCAGGAACGGGTGCGCCGCTGACCGTTCACGGCGCAGACTACCCCACTCCGGATGGCAGTTGCATTCGGGACTATATCCACGTCACTGACCTGGCGGAAGCCCATGCCCTGGCCCTGCGGCATCTATTAGACGGGGGCTCAAGCCACGCGCTCAACCTGGGAAATGGACAGGGATACTCCGTGTTCGAGATCCTGCACGCCATTGAGGCAGTCACCGGTTACGCGGTTCCCCACCAAATCGGTGTGCGCCGCGCCGGTGACCCTGCCAGACTCGTGGCTGATGCCA
>JBATEM010000451.1:0-2740 GCA_049664005.1 Candidatus Macondimonas sp. | reverse complement strand
GGCCAGCATGGCGTCCAGCTCGGCGGTGTCCAGGTGCAATCCGCCGCCCTGGCCGAGCCCGGCCGGGATGGCCTCGAACAGCGCCTCGACCAGCGGTGTCTTGATCGTCTCCAGCTCGGCACGACTGAGCCCTGTATGCAGCATGCGCACGCCGCAGGACACGTCGAAGCCGACGCCACCGGCCGACACCACGCCGCCGTTGGCCGGATCGAAGGCGGCCACGCCGCCGATCGGAAAGCCATAACCCGAGTGCGCGTCCGGCAGGGCGTAGGCGGCCTCGACGATGCCGGGCAGGCTGGCGACGTTTCGCAGCTGCTGCGCCACCTGGTCATCCAGGTCCGCGATCAACGCCGCGTCGCCGAAAATCACGCCCGGCACGCGCATGGCCCCCTGGCGCGGCAGGTGCCATGCAAACTCGCCATGTTGTTCGAGCCGATTCAGGTCCATGGACATTTCCTCCTGGGAACGCGCTGAAACAGGGGGGGCTTTTTGGCCAACGGCCCTGGCCGGAGGTTGCCGAATCAGCCGAGATTCGATCATCCGCCCTCGCCCATCCCGAGGTCGCGGCTCCCAAGGCCATCGGCCTTTAGCGCCGTCCGGGGATCTCAAACATCCACCACGCATTCGGCCACCCAGCCAGCCCCTTCACGGGCCACCCGCAGCGCCGTGTAGGTGGCGCCTTTGACCTCCACGGCGGGATGGTGGCGATCGGGATCAATGGGTTCGCCCTGGGCTGTGGCATTGAGATGGGTCCCTTCAAGCTGGACTTCGAAACGGCTGAACAGCATGTTCCGGGTGGCCATCTCGAAAATCAGCGCATTCAGCCAGTCCGCCAGCAAGAGTTCCAGATCGGGCGCCGCGCAGGTCAAGTGGACTGGGTGCAGGGGGCGCACCACGGCCGGATCAGTGATGACGGCGGTGAGCGCCACGGCTGCCTGCTCGAAGGCTTGCGCCAGGCTCGCGCCATGGCCGCTCACGCCGATGTCGGTGCCGTGGGAGAAATGGCGCCAGTGGGCTGTCGGGATTGGCGTGTGCGGCATGGCTAGCCAGTCCGAGGGGGTTGCACTTCATCCCATTATGGATCAATCCGGGTCATTCACCCCGGTCGCATCAAAGGTTGCCATCTCTACTCCCCGCGCAGGGCGCATGCCGCCCGCCGCTCACAACAGGGGCAGGTCGCGCCGGGGTTAAAAATCCACGCGCTCGTCTCAAACATTTCCGCCGCTTGGCTCCGCCATGACAAACCTGCATTTTGGAACTGTTACTTTCGCCGATAATAGGGATTGGCATCCGGCTGGATCGGGTCGGCACCTGGGGAGTTCATGGGTTGGTTGCAGCTCGCACAATCAGGAGTAAGTAAATGACATCCACGAATCGCACACGCCTGGCGCCTTTCGCGTTGGTCGTGTTGAGCTTTGCGCTGACAGGCTGTCAAGCTTTGCTGCCGCGTGCGTCCAGCGAGGTACGCGATACCTGGGCCAGCTTTGATGAGGCGCGGGATGCCATCGCTCGCATCGTGCCTTACGAAACTCAGCATGCCCAACTCGCGGCGCAGGGTCTTGAGCCCGGCAAGAATCCGGCGATTACGCTGTTGAGCTTCGCTGACGTATCGCAGCGCTTCACGCTCGGATCGACAGTGACGGCGGATGAACTGGACCGGGGTTTGCGTGAATGTTTTGCCGCCGGCAAACGCTGCACTGGATATTCGATCGCGATCCGCGATGTGAAACGCAAGCGGGTCGGAAACTTCTGGCTCGACGCCTTCAATTTTGTTCGGGTCACGGATTCAACCGGCTGGAACTATAATGCCTTGATTTTATTTATTGACGATCTGGTCGTTTATACGCTGGATGGTGGGCAGCCTCGTATCAGCGAGCGCGATTGGGTCCGTAACCCATTGGGGCCGTTGCAGACCTGGGGCGACATCGTGGCCAAGCGTACTTTCGATTAGCCACCGGTTTCTGGGCCGCCGCGTCGATGGACACCCAATTGCCGGCTTTGAACCGGGGTCAAGCGCCCCATCCATCGGTTCGTTCTCCTCGGGCTGGCAGGATGGCGCAGGAATCGGCCCGTGTTTTTTTGCAGGTCATCCGCAGCATGGGATCTCGTCGATGATGGCTTGATGGGCGTGGCGCGCGACGCGCGTGTTGATCCCATTCGTCATTGCAAATGGGGCGCCCAATCAGTCACTGAATCGGGATGCTGGCATCGCTCACCCCGGCGGCCGCAAAAGTCGCCATTTCCCCGTGCAGGGTGCAGGCCGCCCGCAGCAGGGGCAGGGCCAGGGCTGCGCCGCTGCCTTCTCCCAGCCGCAGGTCCAGGTCGAGCAGGGCATCGCTACCCAGCGCCGCAAGCAGCCGCGCATGACCCGGCTCAGCCGAGCGGTGAGCGAAGTGCAGCCAGTCGGCGACGCCGGGATTGAGGCGCACCGCAATGAGCGCGGCGGCAGTGGCGATGAATCCATCCACCAGCACGGGCAGGCGCTGCTGAGCCGCAGCCAGATAGGCGCCCGCCAGTGCGGTCAGTTCCAGCCCCCCCAGCCGGCAGAGGATCTCGAACGGCGTGCGGTCTTCCGCACAATGCCGGGCCAGCGCCTGCGCCACTGCAGCGCACTTGCGTGCCAGCCCTGCCGTATCCACGCCGGTGCCGCGTCCCACCAGCGCGGCAGGTGCCTCCCCCAGCAGGGCGCATCCCAGTGCCGTGGCGGCGGTGGTGTTGCCGATGCCCATCTCGCCACCAA
>JBATEM010000450.1:0-2816 GCA_049664005.1 Candidatus Macondimonas sp. | reverse complement strand
TTTCGCCCCGGTGCATGAGGTCGAAGGCGCGGTTGATGTCCTCCAGGCCGAAGGTGTGCGTGATGTAGTCATCGATGCGGATCTCGCCCTTGAGGTAGCGGTCGACGTAACCCGGCAGTTGGCTGCGGCCCTTGACGCCGCCGAAGGCCGAGCCCTTCCATACCCGCCCGGTGACCAGCTGGAAGGGCCGGGTGGAAATCTCCTGGCCCGCGCCGGCCACGCCGATGATGGTGGAGACGCCCCAACCCTTGTGGCAGCACTCCAGTGCCTGACGCATGACCTGCACATTGCCGATGCACTCGAAGGAATAATCCACGCCGCCGTCGGTCATGGCGATGATGACCTGCTGGATGGGCTCGGCATATTCCTGTGGATTGATGCAGTCGGTGGCGCCCATCTGGCGGGCCATGACGAACTTTGCGGGATTGGTGTCGATGCCGATGATGCGGCTGGCCCCGGCCAGGGCCGCGCCCTGGATCACGGACAGGCCGATGCCACCGAGTCCAAATACAGCGACCGTCGCGCCGGCTTCCACCTTGGCGGTATTGAGCACGGCGCCGATGCCGGTGGTGATGCCGCAACCCAACAGGCAGACCCGTTCCAGCGGGGCGGTGGGGTCGATGCGCGCCAGCGAGATTTCCGGCAGCACCGTGTATTCGCTGAACGTGGAGGTACCCATATAGTGGTGGATGGGACTGCCATTCAAGGAAAAGCGGCTGGTTCCGTCCGGCATCACGCCCCGGCCCTGGGTTTCGCGCACCGCGCTGCACAGGTTGGTCTTGCCCGAACGGCAGAACTTGCACTCCCCACATTCGGCCGTATACAGCGGGATCACATGATCGCCGGGTTTCACCAGGGTCACGCCGGGACCGACCGATTCCACAACGCCGGCGCCTTCATGGCCGAGGATGGCGGGAAACAGCCCCTCGGGATCGGCCCCCGACAGCGTAAAGGCGTCGGTATGGCAGACCCCGGTGGCCACGATGCGCACGCGCACCTCGCCCGCTTGCGGATCGGCGACTTCCACTTCCTCGATCGACAGAGGTTTGCCGGCCTCCCAGGCGACGGCGGCGCGTGATTTCATGGGTTTGTCTCCTTGTGTTTGCGAGGGGCTGGCGCCGCGGGGTGGATGATGCCAGGAAACAGGCGGCGGGCCACGAATTTCTCCATTTCGAGCACGACGAACAGGGCGATTCCAAATCCGATGACCCACAGTCCCTGTTCCAGCGACAGTGGGCGGGTGTCGAACAGGCGCTGCAGCGGCGGCGCGTAGGTGAACAACAATTGCAACACCGTCACGCTCCCGACGCCGATCAGCACGGCAGGCGTCCCCAGCAGTCCGCGCAAGGTCATGGACGGCATATTCAGATAGCGGACATTGAACAAATAGAAGATTTCCATCACCACGATGACGTTCACGGCCAGCGTGCGTGCCTGTTCCAGGCTTGTGCCATGCATTTGGGCCAGCGCCAGTGCCGCGAAACTGCCCGCCGCGATCAGAACCGACAACAGCCCCACGCGCCAGAGCAGGTAGCCGGACAGCAGCGCGGCGCCAGCCGGACGCGGCGCTCGCCGCATGAGATCCGGCTCGGCCGGCTCAAATGCCAGGATGAGTCCCAGCCCCACCGCGGTCAGGGTGTTGATCCACAGGATTTGCAGCGGGGTGACCGGCAGGGTCAGCCCCAAGGCAATCGCCGCGATGATCGCCAGCGATTCGCCGCCATTGGTCGGCAGTGTCCAGGCCAGCACCTTGCGCAGGTTGTCGTAGACCGTGCGGCCTTCTTTCACCGCCGCGACGATGGATGCGAAATTGTCGTCCATGAGCACCATGGCGGCAGCCTCCTTGGCGGCTTCGGTGCCTTTCCTGCCCATGGCAATGCCGACATCCGCGCGTTTCAGGGCCGGCGCGTCATTGACCCCGTCCCCGGTCATGGCGACGATTGCGCCGCCCGCCTGCAGCGCAGTGACCAGCCGCAGTTTATGTTCCGGCGTGGTGCGTGCAAAGACGCTGGTTCGTTGCGCCGTCTCGCGCAGCGCAGCCTCATCCAGCGCTTCCAACTGCGCCCCGCCAAGGACCGCCCCGGCATCGGCCAGGCCCAATTGACGTGCAATGGCGACGGCGGTTCCGGCATGGTCGCCGGTAATCATCTTCACCTGGATTCCGGCTGCCTGGCATTCCGCGATGGCGGTGATCGCCTCCGCGCGCGGCGGATCCTGCAAGCCCAGCAGGGCCAGCAGCACCAGTTCCTGTTCCCGGTGTTCGGCGTGCAGGGCGGCCGGGGGTTCGGCAAACCGGCGCTGGGCCAGCGCCAATACCCGATGGCCGCTCGCCGCCAGATCATCAATGCGTTCGAGCCAAAATGCCTTGGATAGCGTGCGAACCCCTGTCGGCGCCATTTCCCGCGCGCATAAATCGAGCACTCGCTCCGGCGCCCCCTTCACATACAGCGTGCTCGCACCATCCGCTGCGGCATGCAGGGTCGCCATGTACTGGTGACGGGAGTCGAAGGGAAATTCAGCCAGTCGGGGATGGGCATCGCGTACGGCCTTGGGATCGAGTCCGGCCTTATGTGCCAGGGACAGCAAGGCCCCTTCCATGGGGTCGCCACTCACGCGCCAGCCATCGCTGTGTTCCAACACCGCCGCGTCGTTGCACAGCAACGCAGCCAGGGCCGCCTGCATCAGCAGCTCGTCCTGCGCCGGATCAATCGGCGTTCCGGCGCAGTCAAATGCCCCGATGGGGGCGTAGCCCTCGCCGCTGACGCTGATTTCCCTGCCAGCGGTCACGACATGAGCCACCATCATTTCATTGCGGG
>JBATEM010000449.1:0-2255 GCA_049664005.1 Candidatus Macondimonas sp. | reverse complement strand
AGATTCGGCCCTTTGATGCCGTGCATGATGGACAGATTGCCGGCCACCATGTTGATGATGCTGGACGGCACGAAAAAGGGAGAGATCTTGCGCGGCGAGTGATCGTTTTCCAAGTAGGCCAGATGGTTCTTCTCGATGCCTTCGATGCCGCCGATCCCGGAGCCAATCGCCAGGCCAATCCGCTCGGCATTCTCAGGCGTCACCACCAATGCCGCATCGCGAATCGCTTCCTGGGCGGCGGCAACGCCGTACTGGATAAAGGTATCCATGCGGCGGGCGTCCTTGCCGGACATGTAATGGGTGGGATCGAATCCCCGGATTTGGCCGCCGATGCGGGTGTGGAATTTCTCAAGATCGAAATCCACGACCAAGGGACCGATGCCGCTGGTACCGGCCAGGATGGCCGACCAGGTAGTCGGGGTATCCAGAGCCAGCGGTGTAACCATTCCCAGGCCAGTGACGACGACGCGGCGCTTTTCCATGCTAACTGGCCTCCATGCTCAGATTCGTACGCAAAAAACCGCCGCCTCGGCGGCGACGGTTATCGCAGGCTGCAAAAGGATCGGATCGGGATCAACCGGCCAGATTGGCCTTGATGTAGTCGACGACCTGTCCCACCGTGGTCAGCTTTTCTGCTTCCTCATCGGGAATTTCGCACTCGAATTCCTCTTCCAGAGCCATCACCAGCTCCACGGTGTCCAGGGAATCGGCACCCAGATCATCGACGAAATGAGCCTCGTGGACCACTTCCTCTTCCTTGACGCCCAGTTGTTCCATAATGATCTTCTTGACCCGTTCTTCAATACTGCTCATTTTCCTGAATCCTCTCGATTTGCCCGCAGACGCTGGCGCGCGGGCGCCATTGTAATGAAAGGGAGTGTATCTGTCACCGCCGCAAGGACGGTCAAATCATGTAAAGACCGCCATTTACGTGAAGCGTCTCGCCGGTGATATACCCGGCGGCGTCCGAGGCCAGGAAGGCGACGGCCTGTGCCACTTCCTGCGCAGAGCCCAGCCGCCCCAAGGCGACCTGAGAAAGAATCGCTGTGCGCTGGGCTTCATGGAGCGCATCGGTCATGTCGGTGGCAATGAAACCCGGCGCCACGACATTGACCGTAATGCCCCGGGAACCGACTTCCCGTGCCAGCGACTTGGAAAATCCAATGATGCCGGCCTTGGCCGCGGCATAATTGCTCTGACCGGCATTGCCCATGACCCCGACCACCGAGGCGATGCTGATGATGCGTCCCCAGCGTGCTTTCATCATCGGGCGCAAACAGGCCTGGGAGAGCCGGTAGACCGAGGTCAGATTGGTGGCGATGATGTCATCCCACTCGGCATCCTTCATGCGCATCAGCAGATTGTCGCGGGTGATGCCGGCGTTGTTGACCAGCACGGCCGGTTCACCGGGCTGCGCTTTCAGCGTCTCCATCAGTGTCTGTACCGAAGCCGGGTCAGTGACGTTGAGCATGTGCCCAAAACCGTTGCCACCCTGCGCGCGCAGATCGGCCTCGATCCGTGCGGCGCCCTCGGCGCTGGTGGCCGTGCCGATCACGATCATGCCGCGTGCAGCCAGTTCGCGGGCAATGGCCTGGCCAATGCCGCGGGAAGCCCCGGTCACCAGGGCAATGCGTGCCTCACTCATTGATTCAGATCTCCAATGCGCTGTGCAGGGCCTTCGCGAGCGACTCCGGGTCGAACACCGGCAGGAAGTTCGCTTCCCGCTCGATGCGCTTGCCCAAGCCGCTCAGCACCTTGCCCGGCCCCGGCTCGATGAACAAGGCCAGGCCATCGGTGGTCATGGCGCGAACCACCTCGACCCAGCGCACCGGTCGGTGGAGTTGCTGCACCAGGGCAGCACGGATGGCCTGGGGTTCGCTGTGGGGGCGAGCGTCCACATTATGGATCACCGGGATCTTCGGCGCCTGGATCGTCACCGCCTCAAGCACCTCGGCCAATTGCTCCGCCGCCGGAATCATCAAGGCGCAATGGGACGGGACGCTGACCGGCAGAATCAGCGCCTTCTTGGCCCGGCGGGCGCTGGCCGCCGCAATCGCCCGCTCCACCGCCGCCCGGTGGCCGGCGATGACCACCTGGCCCGGCGAATTGAAATTGACCGCTTCCACCACCTGACCCTGAGCGGCCTCGGCGCAGGCCTCGGCCACCTGGGCATCTTCCAACCCCAGGATTGCGGCCATCGCCCCCTCCCCGGCCGGGACCGCCTGCTGCATCAGCTCGCCGCGCCGGGCCACCAC
>JBATEM010000448.1:0-4921 GCA_049664005.1 Candidatus Macondimonas sp. | reverse complement strand
AGTCTGGGCGGCGACGGGGGACCGCTTCGGTGACCTGCAATGGGACGCGGCCCATGGCCGCTTGCTGGCAGTGCGCGAGGAAGCGGGGGGCCGGATCAGCGTGGTGGCACTTGGCCCGCATGGATTGCAGGAACTGGCGGGTGGGGCGGATTTTTACACCAATCCGCGCGTCAGTCCGGACGGCCGCTTACTGCTCTATCTTGCCTGGGATGCCCCGCACATGCCCTGGGATGCGGCGGCCCTGTACCGTACGGCCCTGATCGAAGGCTGTCCCCAAACGATCGAGCATCTGGTCGGCGGCCCCGGGCAGGCCGTCTGTCAGGCCGAATTTGATGCCTTGGGGGGCATTGTGTTGCTGGGCGAGGTGGACGGCTGGTGGAATCCACTGCGCTGGCAGGATGGCAGTTTACACAACCTCTGGCCGCAGCCGGTGGACTGCGGTTTCCCGCGCTGGCAGGCCAATATGCGCCAGCTTGCCGTGCTGGACGATCACCGCATCGTCTGGGTGGCCACCCACCATGGCCGGCGCCAACTCATGTTGCTGGATAAGCAGGGCGCGACGGCCTTGGATCTGCCCTGGACCGAATATGCGAGCCTGGTTGGCACAGACATGACACTGGCCTGCGTCGCAGCGGCGCCGGATCGGCGGCCGGAGGTGGTGCGCATCACCCTCGATCCGCTGCGGGCGACGGTTTGCTCGACATCCGACGCCTTGCCGGCGGGGGTTGGAATTTCCCTGCCGCAGTGGCTGGCCTTTCCCAACGGTGAGGGCGAGGCGTTCGGGCATTACTATCCACCCTTGGCTGGCGGGAATTCTGCGGGCACCTTGCCGCCGCTCATGGTGCGCGGGCACGGCGGCCCCACCAGCCGGGCGGTCACGGCCCTGGAGCCGCGCATCCAGTTCTGGACCAGCCGGGGTTTTGCCGTACTGGATGTGGACTATCGTGGCAGCACAGGTTACGGGCAGGTCTATCGCCAGGCCCTGGATGGACGTTGGGGGGAGGCGGATGTGGCCGATTGTGTGGCCGGCGCCCGGTATCTGGCAGCCACTGGCCACGTCGATGGGGCGCGCTGTGTCATCAGCGGCAGCAGCGCCGGGGGCTATACCGTGCTGTGCGCACTCGCATTCCATCGCCTGTTCGCGGCCGGCGCCTGCTATTACGGAATCGGCGATCTCGCAGCCCTCACGCAGGACACCCATAAGTTCGAGGCGCATTACCTCGACAGCCTGGTGGGGCCATGGCCCGAGACAGCCGCCGTCTACCAGGCGCGTTCGCCGCGCTGGCACGCCCGGCAAATCACCGCGCCGGTCATTTTCTTCCAGGGGCTGGAGGATCGCGTGGTGCCGCCGGCGCAGTGCCGGGATATGGTCCAGGCGTTGAGGGAAAACGGCATCGACACCGAATGCCACGAGTTCCCCGGCGAAGGCCATGGCTTTCGCCGAGCCGAAACGCTCATCGCCTGCTTGTCGGCCGAGGCCGATTTCTACACCCGCGTCTTGCGGTTGGAGGGATGGGCACCTACAAGCCTTCCGGAGGTGTATTGAGCCCATCCAGATCGACCCACCGCACCTCCGGAGAGCTGCCTGAGCCAACTGTATAGATCTCATCGAAGGGTCTGCGGCGTGCATCGTAGACCAGGCTTCTATGCACTGACCGGTAGGCTTGAGCAAGAAAGCCCAGCGTTTTTATCGCCGTGTTCGTCAGGAATTTCGGGGGATTTGTCACCGCAGTAAAAGCAGGAAGACCGAATTTCAAGAGTGAACGCAAGGTGACATAGAGGTATTTCTGGGCATCGACAGGCGGCATGTCATCCATTCCTTTGGATTTCAGTATGGATAGTAGCGCCTGTTCACTGAGCATTTGTTCCTCTTCTGGGGAAGAAGCTTGTTGAGTTGTGTCTGATATGGCAGTCAGTTGCTGTCTGATTTCTTCATCAGATTGTGTGAGCGACTGGACCCGTTCCAAAGAAGCCATCTTTGCTTGCGCCGTGGTGGATATTGCAATTCCTTGCTGTTTTATCTCTGTCAGAGATGGCAATTCTCTCTCTGAGAACACAGCCATCACAGCGCGAGATCCTGGGTGTGCGCTCGGCCTGTCGATACCCAGCTTCGGGATCAAATCGCGTTTATTCACATAATGGATGTAACGCGGACCATCGGGGAAACTTTTGACGAGGGCGCCGACAGTTTCCACGCGCAAGAAATCAAGGGGCTGCAGCCAATCCCCGGGTTGACGGCTATATTTTTTCAGATCCTCTGTAACGTGACTAATGGCCTCGCTGACGACCGCAGTTCCAGCGCTGTCTGCCCGGATGTGAAGTGGCTCCCCACGTGCCAGGGACGTATCGATGACCCCCTTTAATGTGCGCACCGCAGGACCCGATGGAATGCGCGGTGTGAAATCCGCCGCATCGAGTTGGGTTGTGTAGTAAAAAATACCAACGACCACAATCTGACTACGCTCAACCAGCGCGGCAATGTCCACCGAAGTAACCCAAGGTGAGCCATTGGCGCCATTGATGTAAAACATGATGGGGCCGTCTTTTGGTGCGCGTGAGCCCCGGAACGCCGGCACACGCTCCGGACTTACCAGAGCCGGATCATAAAGGCAGATATCCCGCCCGAGAAAAAAACCATCCATTGCTCGCAGTCGCGCTAATGGGCCAAGATGGATGCCTTCCAGCAACAGGCAATCAGGTACTGCAGAAGCTTGAAACGCCAAGAGGGCACCCAGGGCTGTAATTAACTTAGGCCAGCGCAGCCAATAGCGAGACATGATTTCCTTCCTTGCAGAATGTATGTGTATTACCCAGTCTTTAGGCGAAGTGACGGAAGTCGCTCACGCATTCGCTGGCTGGCATTGACGCAGTGGCATCCCTGTTACGGGCCCAAGCATGACTCTCCAGATCAAGACGCTTGCCGCTTTAGAGGCAATATATCCTACAGGCCATCGCCTGATAGCAGGTTAAGTTTTTCCAGATTGACGCGCCGCGCTGGCAGGAAATTTCCTGGCTTAACCCCATACAATTCATCGAAGCGTTTGCGATGCCGATCGTAGACACCGGTTCCATGCACACTCAAGAATTTCACCCCCGTGGGACTCAAATTCTGTTCGTTAGGCGTTTGTCTATCGGCGAACAGGGCCAGCACGGCGTGGGCGCCTGGATGGGCGCTTGGCGAGGCAATACCGAGAGAATTGGGAATGGGATCGAGCAGATTCACGTAATGGATATAACGGGGACCGTCCGGAAAATCGCGAGCGATCGTGCCATGGGTTTCCACTCGTAGTAAATCGAGGGGCTGATTCCTATCTCTATCCCCTGGGCGGCGGCCATGCCGCGTCAGTTCGCGCTTCACCCGTGCAATCGCTTCGCTCACCACGACAGTGCCGGCACTGCCTGCGCGCATATAAACAGGCTCTCCCTGTCGCAAAGAAGTATTGATCACTTGCTGCAAGGTATCGGTGGCGGGCCCGGCGGAGGTTTTGGGCAGCAAGTCTCTCAGTGGATCTATCGAATTATTGGGGTAATACAGAATACCCACCACTGTGATTTGGCTGATGTCAGCCAGTTCCTGGATATTGCGCGCAACCTCCGTGGGAGAACCATTCGCTCCATTGATATAAAACATGATGGGGCCATTTTCGGGCGCGCGGGAGCCCTGGAATGCTGGCACCCGATCCGGGCTTATCGAAGCCGGGTCATACAGGCAACGGTCCCGACCCAGGAAGAATCCTTCCAATGTGCCCAGGTTGGTAAAAGGACCGGGAGAAATACCTTCTCGTTCCAGGCAATCAGGCGCTGCTGCCGCCTGAAACGTCAAACCCGTGCAAAGAGCCATCATCCATGCCGTCACGCGCAGCCGATAACGATGCATGATTTTTTCCCTTTTCCAAGATCGTGTATCACGTCAAAAATCCGTGAGGACGTGCGACATGGAACTGCCGCTTGTCGGCGCCTATTTAGGCCAAATATCTCGCAATATCAAATTTTTCCGATAAACGGTCAGGTTTTATCAAAGGCATTTCATACTTGTTCGCCGCCAAATTTCTGACGATCACGACCTTCAATATCAAACCACCCAACTGCCTATCCATGGCGGGAGCGGATGGCGACTGCAGCGCCTCGAACCATGGCAAATCAGGAAATGGAATAACATTGCATTTTGCGGCGCGCCGAAGTAGGCTGGCTCCCACTATCCCATGGCAGCCGCCTCTTCATTGAAGTTGCCTGGAATCAGCAATGTGATCGAGCGTGACGACGTGCAATGGGCTCTCGGTCTGGGGACCCAGATCTCCCCTCATGCCATCGCTTCTTGGGATTTGACTCGTGCCTAAATGGATCAGCCATATCTCTCCCATTCCAGGCAAAAGAGCATCCCAAGCCCGGACCACGCGCGTGCGCGCCATCCGGCGCTATCTGTCTCTGCTGCTGGTCATCCTGTTGCCCTTGCTCCAATTGGGCAGCGTCCTGCATGGCATTGGCCACCTATCGGACCCGCCGCGAACCGACACGGTGGATGTGTCCAAGGATGCCTGCGCCCTGTGCGCGGCCTACGCCGTGGCGGGCAGCGCCCTTTCGGGCACGTCACCTGCCTTGCCCGCATTCGCCGTTCCGGCGGCCCCAGGTATCACGGTCGTCTTTTCCAATCAAACATCCATCCCCTACGCCTATCTCGCCCGCGCCCCACCCATCCGGCACTTCATCTGACGACATGCGGCGACCCTATAGTCGCCTGACAGCAACCGACCCCTTTCCACAAAAGGGGCTGATGTGCCGGAGTGGATACCATGTTCAACCGTATTTTTGCGGTGGCCAGCTTTGCCCTGGCCGCCAGTGGCCCGCTTTACGCTGCGCCACAGGAAGATGTCGAGGCGTTGCGCGCCGATTTCGACTCCAAGCTCAAAAGCCTGCAAGCCGA
>JBATEM010000447.1:0-9278 GCA_049664005.1 Candidatus Macondimonas sp. | reverse complement strand
CCCTGATGGGGGCGACGGATCCCAAGAAAGCCGAGCCGGGCACCATCCGCGCCGATTTTGCCGACAGCATCGATGCCAATGCCGTCCACGGCTCCGACGGCGCCGACACGGCGGCCGAGGAAATTCGCTTTTTCTTCAGCGGCCTGGATCTTTGTCCCCGCGCCTGAGGCGGGATCAGGGCACATGGGAAATACGGATGTCAGATAAAACCGCCTTGTTTGGCCTGGATCGGGAGGGTCTGACATCCTTTTTCGCTGAGCTGGGAGAAAAGCCTTTTCGTGCCCAGCAGATCATGCAGTGGATCCATCAGCGCGGCGAGGCCGATTTCGACCGCATGACCAATCTGGCCAAGCCGTTGCGGAGTCGGCTCGCGTTGGTGGCCGAGATCCGGCCGCCCGAGGTGCTGCTCGACCAGCAATCCGCGGATGGGACACGCAAATGGCTGCTGCGGGTCGATGGCGGCAATGCCGTCGAAACCGTGTTCATCCCCGAGCAGAATCGCGGCACCCTGTGTGTTTCCTCGCAGGTGGGTTGCGCCATGGCCTGCACGTTTTGCGCGACCGGCCATCAGGGGTTCAACCGCAACTTGACCGCCACCGAGATCATTGCCCAGGTCTGGGTGGCCAACCACGCCCTGGGTCATGCGCCCGATGGCGAGCGCATCATCAGCAACGTGGTCATGATGGGCATGGGCGAGCCTCTGCTGAACCTGCCCGCGCTGCTCCCCGCCCTCAACATCATGTTGGACGACATGGGTTACGGGCTGTCCAAACGTCGCGTCACGGTGAGCACCTCCGGCATCGTGCCCGCCATTGACCGACTCAAGGCGCAATGCGACGTGGCACTGGCGGTTTCCCTGCATGCGCCGGATGACGTTCTGCGGGATGAACTGGTGCCGATCAACCGCAAATACCCCATTGCGGAATTGCTGGCGGCCTGTCGGCGCTACATGGCGGGCAAGAGCGCCCGCAGCCACATCACTTTTGAATACGTGATGCTCGATGGCATCAACGACAGTCCGGTCCAGGCGGCCCGCCTCGCGGATCTGCTGGCGGATGTGCCGGCCAAAATCAATCTGATCCCGTTCAATCCCTTCCCCGGAACACCTTATCGGCGCTCATCGGCGGCGGCAGTAAGCCTGTTCCAGGAGTTGTTGCTCAACCGCGGTTATATCGTTACCGTGCGCCGCACCCGGGGGGATGACATCGATGCCGCCTGTGGGCAATTGGCCGGGCAGGTCATGAATCGCCTGCGCCGCCTGGAAAGCCATGTCGAGGCGGCCCGATGAAGCGCTGGGCAGGCTGGTGGCTGGCGCTGGTCTTTGCCAGCCTGCTGGTGGTGGGCTGTGTCGGGAAGGTGGCGCCGAAAGGGAACAGTGCGGATGCCTTGCACTACACCCTCCAGCTTGGCTACGGTTATCTCGACAACGGGCAATACGACGTTGCCCTTGAGAAATTCCAACGTGCCCTGGAACTGGATCAAGGCTCCTCGGAGGCATACTTAGGCATGGCCGAAACCTATGCCCGGATCGGTCAACGCGCCAAGGCCGAAGCGCATTACCGGCGCGCCATCGCCCTGGCCAAAAATCCCGGGGCCGCCCACAACAATTACGGCGCTTTCCTTTGCGCCCAGGGCAAAGCGCGGGCGGCGGAATCCGAATTTCTCGCAGCCCTGGCTGATCCGACCTATAAAACCCCCGCCTTTGCTTATACCAATGCGGCTATTTGTATCCGCAAGCTGCCTGATCTAGCCAAGGCCAAGGCATATCTGGATCAGGCGATTGAGATTGATCCCCGTTTTGCGCAGGCCTGGCGCGAACGGGCCAGCCTGGCTTTTGAAGAAGGCCAGTATGTGGCGGCCCGTGGTTATCTGGAGCGTTACCATCAACTGACCGCGCCGGGGCGGGATTCGCTGAGCCTGGCCTATCGTATCGAGTTGGCTGCTGGCAATACCGCCGCTGCCGAGCGTTTGGCAGTCCGGTTGAAGAAGGAGTATGGCGATGACGCCTCCAGCCCCTGACGCCAATTCCCAAAATCACGCCTCCCCCCGGCCAGAGGGGTTCGGGGCTTTGTTGCGGGCCGCGCGGGAAGCGCGTGGCCTGGATCGCCAGGATGTCGCTGATACGCTGCGGCTTTCCCCGCGCATGGTGGAGGCGATTGAGTCGGAAGATCTGGCCAGCTTGCCACCGCCCTTGTTCATCAAAGGTTATTTGCGCAGCTATGCGGCCTTGGTTGGGTTGGACGAGACGGCCTTGGTGCGCGATTTCGAATCCTGGGTGCCGACCACAGATCCACTCCAGATGATCCCTGTGCGCAAGCGGAGCACCACGGATCTCAGCGACGTCGGGCGCGGGCGTCAGCTTGCCTCGGCCATCTTGTTGCTCGTGGTCTTGGGTGCCGTGGTGTTCTGGTGGCTGCAGCCGGATCCCACGCCAGCACCTGTTCTTGCGGTCGAAGAGAGCGAGTCGATGCAGGATCCCGCCGTGACCGCGGATCCGGCATCGGAAGGTCTTGCCGAGGCGCAAGCGATATCCCCACCGGAAACACCAGCCGCTGAGCAAGTGGTGACGGGGGATGCACGCGCTCCAGGCGAGGCCGAGCCGGTGGAGACCGTCCCATCGTCCCTGCCGGTCATTGATTCGCGGCAGGCAGCTGAATCCGATCCTGCTCCTGTTACGGATACTGCCCGATCCGCAGTGGCAGGCAAGCCTGAGGAGATTTTGCCTGATCAGGGCTTGCAAGCGCAGCGCACGGCCGTCCTCAAGATTCGCTACCAGGAAGATTGCTGGACCGAGGTGCGCGACGCTCGCGGCCGACAGTTGATCTACCGCCTCGCCAAGGCGGGCAGTGAACAGGAAGTAAGCGGCGACCCGCCTTTTGCATTCTATCTGGGCTATGCCCCGGGCGTGGCGGTGGAAATTGATGGACAGGCTGTCCCCATTACCGACTTGGTTGGCAATTCCACGGTGGCCCGCTTCAAGCTGGAGCGTCCCCAATGAAATGCATCGCACCTGCCGATTGACGCCATTCCATCCCTGCGAATCCAAGGAAAACTGCAGTTGACTGCTTTGACCGCCGTGCGCGGCATGAACGATATTTTGCCGGATTTGACGCCGCGCTGGCGTGATCTGGAAGCGGCGGCTACGCGCTTGCTGGCAGCGCGTGGCTACCAGGAAATCCGCCTGCCGCTGGTCGAGCGTACCGCCTTGTTTCAACGCTCCATCGGCGAGGTGACGGACATCGTCGAAAAGGAGATGTACACCTTCACCGACCGCAGTGGAGACAGCCTGAGTCTGCGCCCGGAAGGCACGGCCGGTTGCGTGCGGGCCATGATCGAGAATGGCCTGCTGGCTCAGGAAGGGGCAACGCATCGGGTCTGGTATGCCGGCCCGATGTTTCGTCATGAACGACCCCAGAAAGGCCGCTACCGCCAATTCCACCAGATCGGGGTGGAAGCCTTTGGCATGCCCGGTCCGGACGTCGATGCCGAGCAAATCGTACTCAGTGCGCGGCTGTGGGAGATGCTGGGTCTCTCGACCGTGAGCCTGCAGATCAACAGTCTCGGGACGCAGCAAAGCCGAACCGCTTATCGTGAACGCCTGGTCGCTTATTTCAGCCAGTATGAGCGGAGTCTGGATGAGGACAGCCAGCGCCGTCTGCACACCAATCCCCTGCGCATCCTGGACAGCAAGAATGCAGCAATGGCGGATTTGATTGCCGGGGCTCCCAGCTTGCCAGATAGTCTCGATGCGGCCTCCCGGGCCCATTTCGAGGGGCTTTGCGGTCTTCTGGATGCGGCCGGCGTGGCTTACACCCATAATCCGCGTCTGGTGCGGGGCCTGGATTACTACACCCACACTGTATTCGAGTGGATCACGGACCGCTTGGGAGCACAGGACGCGGTTTGTTCGGGTGGCCGCTACGACGGCCTGGTCGCCCGGTTGGGTGGGCGCGAAACACCGGCGGTAGGATTTGCCCTGGGTATGGAGCGGGTGGTGGCCCTGCTGGAAGACGCCGGGATTGCGCCAACATCACTTGCGCCGGACTGCTATCTGGTCTGGGCGGGCGCCGGCCTGGCCCCTGCAGCCCTGCAACTGGCGGAGCAATTGCGTAACAGCAGCGGTCTGCGCGTGATCCAGCATTGCGGGGGTGGGAGTTTCAAGGCTCAGCTCAGGCGAGCCGATCGCAGCGGCGCGCGCTTCGCCTTGATTCTGGGGGAGCAGGAATGGGCTGCTGGCAATGTCCAAGTCAAGCCGTTGCGGGAGGAACAAGCCCAGAGCAGTGTTCCGCTGCCGGACCTGGCGCAATGGTTGGCGCAACAGGATCTTGGCACGAGCCGGTAATTGCCAGATAGAATCGAACGTTTTAGCAAGGAGCCGCGGTTTTGGCGCAGCAATATGGTGAAGATGACTTCGACCGGCTCAAGGGCTGGTGGCAGGACTATGGCAATTATTTGCTCGCGGGGGTGCTGTTTGGCTTGGCCCTCATTGGGGGATGGCGGTTCTATCAGAATCACCAGAGCAGCCAGGCCCGGCAAGCCTCCGAATACTATGAACAGATGAAAGTTGCTGTCGCGCGCGACGATGCCCAGTCCATCCTGGCGCTCGAGAACACGTTGCGCGAGCGGTTCTCCGGTTCGCCGTATGCCGTCCTGGCGGAGTTCGAGGTGGCGCATCGGGCGGTGGACAAGGGCGATCTGGACGCGGCCGTCGATGCCTTGCAGCGCGCTCAGAAATTGGCAAAAAGCGACCCGTTGGCCCATCTGGCGCGGGTGCGACAGGCCCAGGTGCAGATCGCTCAGGAAAAATCCGAGCAGGCCCTGGCAACGCTCAAGAGCATCGATCGGGATTCCCCATTTGCAGCCCTTTCGGATGAGGTGAAGGGGGATGCTCTGCGTCTGCTGGGGCGTCTGGATGAGGCCCGCGAGGCTTATCGGGCTGCGCGGCAAGCGGCTGTCGATGCAAAAATGGATGATCGTCTGATCAGCCTGAAACTGAAGGATTTGGGGGGGGAAGCATCGTGAAAGCGCGTTTCTGGCTGATGATTGTGCTGATGCTGGGACTCAGTGCCTGCGGACGCTTGAATTGGGTGAGCAAGCCGGTGGAACCGCCCGCACCCTTACCCAAGATCGACAACCCACTGTCCGTCGAGTCGCTGTGGTCGCTGGATGTAGGCGGCAAGAGCGAGGAACGTTTCCCCTATCTGGCGCCGGCTATCGGCGGTGATCGCGTGTTTGCGGCCAGCGCTGACGGCCATGTGGTGGCGGTGGCCTTGAGCGGCGGCAAGCAGCTGTGGGCCGTGAAGACGGGCACTCGCATTTCTGCCGGGCCGTCCTGGACCGAAGACACCCTGTTGCTGGGCACCCTGGATGGGGAAGTTCTGGCGCTGTCTGCCCACGATGGCAGTGTGCGCTGGCGCCGCCAGATGAGTGGCGAGGTGCTGGCCACGCCTCGTGGCGATCAGGGGGTGGTGGTGGTGCGCACGCTGGACGGGCGCGTCACGGGCTTGAATCTGGCCGACGGCAACAGCCGCTGGGTCTATGAGAGCACCGTGCCTTCGCTCACCCTGCGTGGAACGGGCGCCCCATTGCTGGAAAATGGCTTTGCCATGGTCGGCCTCGACAACGGCAAGGTGATAGCCCTGCGCCTGACGGATGGCCGGCTGGCCTGGGAAGAAACCGTGGCGGTTCCCGCCGGCCGTTCGGAAGTGGAGCGGCTGGTGGACGTGGACGGCGATCCCGCAGTGCTCGCAGGGGGATTGTTCGTGGTGACCTTCCAGGGCAAGGCCGCGGGTTTTGACTTGCGCACGGGTCGACGGGTCTGGGATCGTCCGACATCGTCCTACCAAAGCCTGGTGGCAAGTCGGGAGGAAATCTATCAGGTCGATGACCAATCGCGCATCAGCGCGTTGGAACTCAAGACGGGCAATCCGCTGTGGACCCAGGAAGCACTGCTCAGGCGTAATCTCACTGCGCCGGCCTTGTCGGAGAACCGATTGGTGGTCGCCGATGCGGAAGGCTATGTGTTCTGGCTGGACCGGGAAACCGGGCAGGTGATGGCTCAGGATCGCGTGGATCGTCAAGGCATCAGCGCCCGCCCGCTGGCGGCTGGTAATGGCGTCGTGGTGATCCAGGGCCGGGGAGGGCGGCTGGCCGCCCTTCGGATTCGGCGTGGTTGAGGAACCCCTGGTTCCGATGCTGCCGGTGGTGGCGCTTCTGGGCCGCCCCAATGTCGGAAAATCCACCCTGTTCAACCGTTTGACGCGCAGTCGGGATGCCTTGGTCGCCGATTTTCCGGGGCTCACGCGCGACCGCCAGTATGGCTATGGTCGGATGGGTCCGACGCCGTATGTGGTGGTGGATACGGGCGGACTGTCCGGTGAGGCCGAGGGACTGGATGCTCTGAGTGCCGATCAGGCACGCCGGGCGCTGGATGAGGCCGATGCGGTCTTGTTTCTGGTGGACGCTCGCGAGGGATTGAGCGCCCAGGATGAGGTATTGACCCAATGGGTCCGCCGCAGTGGCAAGCCGGTGTTCCTGGTGACCAACAAGAGCGAAGGGCTGGCTCCGGAAGCGGCCGCCGCCGATTTCGTCACCCTCGGCATGGGCACGGTCCATGCCATCTCCGCAGCCCACGGCCAAGGCGTAGCGAAGCTGATGGAGGAGGTCTGTGCGATCCTGCCCAAGTCGCTGGAAGAACCCCGCGAGGCATCGGATACGGCCATCCGGGTCGCCGTGGTCGGTCGACCCAATGTGGGCAAATCCACCCTCATCAACCGCGTTCTGGGCGAGGAACGGCTGGTGGCCTCGGAAACCCCGGGAACCACGCGGGATGCGATCGCGGTACCGTTTGCGCGCGATGATCAGGATTATGTGCTGGTGGATACGGCGGGCATCCGGCGCCGCGCACGGGTTGATCAGGTCATCGAAAAGTTCAGTATCGTCAAGACCTTGCAGGCCATTGATGCGGCGGATGTGGTGTTGTTCATGTTCGATGGCCGGGAAGGCATCACGGAACAGGACGCCAGTCTGCTGGGACTGGTGATCGAGCGGGGGCGGGCACTGGTGCTGGCGGTGAACAAATGGGATGGGCTGTCTCACGGCGCACGCGAGCGTATCCGCGCGGAACTGGCTCGGCGCCTGCCCTTCGCTGATTTTGCCCGTACTCATTTCATTTCAGCGCTGCACGGTTCCGGGGTGGGCGGCGTGTTCGAGTCGCTCCAGGCCGCCCACGCTGCAGGTCGCGCCGATCTGTCCACCCCTCAGCTCAGCCGTCTATTGCAGGAGGCGGTCACGGTGCACCAGCCCCCCTTGGTGCGGGGTCGGCGGATCAAACTGCGCTATGCCCATCAGGGCGGCCGGCAACCGCCGGTGATTGTGATCCATGGTAATCAAACAGAATCTGTTCCAGATACTTACAAGCGCTATTTGATAAATTACTTCAGAAAATCCCTGGGGCTCTTCGGTACGCCGATGCGAGTTGAATTCAAATCAGGCGAAAATCCCTTTGAAGGCCGTCCCAACCCACTGACCACTCGTCAGTTGAACAAGCGGCGCCGCATGATCAGTCACTTCAAGAAAAATGATTGATCCTTTGTTTTTGTAGGCGCCAATGGCCTGTTGCATCACACTGTGTCATCCATAGGTCACTTGTACTTTTATCTTGCTCGGACCACCATCAATCCGCTCGCTTTGATTTGAATCAAGCTCCGCAGTCCTGGAGAACACCTGAATGGCGTCACACAGGGCCTGCGACAGGGAGGGATGATGACGGTAGCGCGGGAGGCCATGCTGGATCGGCCGGGGCTGGAACGCCTGTTCGAGGGTCTGCAAGCTGAAGGTCGTACCTTGGTGGGTCCCACGGTACGCGACGGCGCCATCATCTATGACGTCCTCGCCGGTGTTGCCTCCTTGCCCCAGGGCTGGCGTGATGAACAGGCGCCAGGCAGCTATCGCCTCCATCGCCAGGCGGGCGATTCTCGGCTGTTTGACCATACGGTGGGCGCGCATAGCTGGAAGCGCTTCCTGCATCCCCCCCGCGAATTCTTGTTCCGCGTCACACGCACCCCGGAGGGGACGCTACGCTTCGATTCCCTGACTGCAGAACCCCGCCAGCTTGCCTTGGTCGGGGTGCGGGCCTGTGAGCTGGCGGCGCTGGCGATCCAGGACCGCGTCCTGGGGACCGGTGCCCAAGCTGATCACGCCTATCAGGCGCGCCGGGCGGGGCTGTTTATCGTCGCCGTGCAATGCGGACGCGCAGGTGGCACCTGTTTTTGCGCCGACATGGGGACGGGGCCACGCGCCGAAACGGGCTTCGATCTCGCGCTCACCGAAATCCTGGATTCTGATGGCAGCGTGGGCTGGTATGTGGAATCCGGTTCCGATAAAGGCGCCAAGCTATTGAGCAAGATTGATATTTTCCCGGCGCAGTCAGCGGATCGGGAGGCGGCTGCAGCCGTCTGGGCGTCCACCCGCGCCCAGATGGCCAGCCGCATGGATCCGGCCGGACTGCGCGAACTGCTTTATGAAAAGTTGGAAGATCCTCACTGGGAAACGCTGGAATCGCGCTGTCTGGCCTGTGGCAATTGCACAGCGGTCTGCCCGACCTGTTACTGCACCCGCACGGTGGATCAGGCCAATCTGGAGGAGACGGTCGCAGAGCGCAACCGGGAGTGGGAGTCCTGTTTCAATCCCGAGTTTTCCCATCTGCCCGGCGGTAGCGTACGCGGCAGCATTGCCGCGCGCTACCGGCAATGGCTGACTCACAAGCTGGCCAGTTGGCACGACCAGTTCGACAGCTCGGGTTGCGTGGGTTGCGGGCGTTGCATCAGTTGGTGCCCGGTGGGCATCGATATCACGGCCGAAATTGCCGCCCTGCGGACCACGCCGGCCCCCCATTCCGATGCTGTTTCGGAGAGCGACCATGGACATCCCTGAACGCCTTGCCCGACATCCCTTCTGTGCCGACATGACGCCCGCGGTGCGCGAGCGCTTGGCTGCCTGTGCCCAAGAGGTCCAGTTTGACGAGAACGCGTACCTGCTGCGCCAGAATGCGCCGGCCAAGACCTTCTATCTGATCGAGGCAGGCCAGGTGGAAATCAAGATCGCCGGCGCCGCCACCGGCCATGCCCCACTGGAAACCCTGAGTGCGGGTGAAGCGGTCGGCTGGTCGTGGTTCCTGCCCCCCCATCGCTGGCATTTCGATGCCGTGGCCCGGGTCCCCACCCAGGTGCTGGCGCTGGACGCCGCTTGCCTGCGCAGCGCCATGGACGCCGACAGCG
>JBATEM010000446.1:0-4402 GCA_049664005.1 Candidatus Macondimonas sp. | reverse complement strand
GGCCGTCCCGCAGTGGCAGGAAGTCGTACTTCACCCGGCCGCGGTCGGACTCGTGCAGGCAGTAGGGCGCGCCGACACGCCGCGCCAGCTCGCGTCCGCCCGAGTAATGGTCGGCGTGGACATGGGTGTCGATGACTTGGGTGATGCGCACCTGGGCGCGCTCGGCCTCGGCGATGAACCAGTCCTCGTCGCCCGCGACCACGTCCACCGCCACCGCCTTGCCCTGGCCGGCGCAGCCGAAGAAATACGACAGGGAAGCTTCTTTCGTGGCAAGCTGTTTGAAAAACATGATGACCTCCTCAGAACACCAACACTTTGTCGGCGGCAGCGGTCCAGTCGGCGAGCTCGGCCAGCGTCGAGCGCCGCGCACCCTCGATCATCTCTGCCTCCAGCAGCCCACGGGCGTCCATGCAGGTGCCGCACAGGGCCAGCTCCCCCTTGCGCAGCACCTTGCCGAGCATGAGCTGGAGGTTGTAATAGCCCTCCGGGACTTTTTGCCCGGCCTTGGCGCAGGTCACCGCGTCGGCCAACAGAAACACCCGCACCGACTGCTCTTCCTTGCCGGCCAGGGCGCCGGCTAGGCGCAGGGCGTTGTAGGTCCGTTCGCTGCCGTAAGGGGCGTCGTTGAGAATGAACAGGGTATGGGTCATTGCCGTTTCCTCCGTTTTACCTTTGCCATTCAAGCCGCAGCAGCGCGCTCGACCGGCAAGCCAGCCGCCTGCCACTCGCTGACCCCGTCCGAGAGCTTGCGCACCCGGAATCCGCGCCGGGCGAGCCGTTGCAGCGCCTCCTCCGACAGCAGACAGAACGGACCACGACAGTAGGCGACGATCTCGCGATCGCGTGGCAACTCGTCGAGGCGTTGTTCGATCTCGGCCAGAGGCATGGAGCGCGCATAGGGCAGGTGCGCAGTCTGGTACTCGTCCTGCGGGCGCACGTCGATGACGATGATCGCGCCACGTCTTGCCTGCTCCAACAGTTCGGCCCGATCCAGCGAGACCAGTTGCTGCGGATCGGCGGTGATGCTTTGCAGAGCCACGCGCAACTCGACCAGGTGCGCCTCGGCGACCTCACGCAGCGTGACCCACAGCCCGGCGACATCGCTGCTGCTCAGACGGTAGATCATGTACTTGCCGGCGCGCCGGGCGACCACCAGCCGCGCCTCGCGCAGCGCTTTCAGATGGGCGCTGGCCAGCCGCATGTCGATGTCGAGCTCGGCGGCCAGCGCCTCGACCGTTTTCTCGCCCTGGGCCAGCACTTCCAGTAGTTCGAGCCGCTTCGGGCTACCGATGGCTCTGCCGATGCGGGCGACCTGTTCGTACAGGAGATCTTTTGTGGTTCTGTTGTTCATGAAAACAATCTAAATATTATTAGATTGATTTGTCAAGCTCCACCGCAAGGTGGTGACCCTTCAATACCGCAAACAGCGGACTGGGTCGGAACGGCCGAGCCGCGCCTCACGGCGAGTCGAACAAATCCATCTGCCCGTCCAGTTGGGGCGGGCGGAAGCGCGTGCAATCCAAGGGTGGCAGGGGGGCGTCCAATCCCAGACGGCGAGCGGCCACGGCAAAACGCCGGGCCAGAAGGTCGGCGAAGACGCCCGCGCCGCGCCGGCGCACCCCGAATTCAGCGCGATAAACCGATCCGCCGTGCATCTGACGCAACAGACTCAGGACGTGTTCAGCGCGATCCGGCACATGGGCCTGCAGCCAGGCGGTGAAAACCTCCACCAGTTCATGGGGCAGGCGCAGCAGGCCGTAGTGGGCACTCAGGGCGCCGGCCTCCCGCGCCGCGGTGAGGATGCGTTCCAGTTCCGCATCGGTGAGTGCCGGGATCACCGGGGAGACGGACACGGTCACCGGGATGCCGGCCTCGTGCAGCCGCCGAATGACCTTGAGCCGCCGCACCGGGCCAGCCGCGCGCGGTTCCAGCCGCCGCGACAGCGCTTCATCCAGCGTGGTGAGGGTGATGCCCACTTGCACCAGTTGGCGGGCGGCCAGGGGCGCGAGCAGATCCAGATCGCGCTCGATGAGGGTGGCCTTGGTGATAAGCATGAAGGGATGCTCGGTCTCGGCCAATACCTCCAGCAGGCGGCGGGTGAGTTGCAGCCGGCGTTCGACGGGCTGGTAGGCGTCGGTGTTCACGCCGAAGGCGATGGGAGCCGGCCGATAGCCGGGTCGCGCCAGTTCGCGCCGGAGCTGGGCGGGGGCGTCGGGCTTGTGGAAAATGCGGGTTTCGAAATCAAGTCCCGGTGACAGGCCGAGAAAGGCGTGGCTGGGGCGGGCGTAGCAGTAAACACAGCCGTGTTCACAGCCTCGGTACGGGTTGATGGAGCGATCAAAGGGCAGGTCCGGTGAGCGGTTGAAGCTCAGCACCGTGCGGCTGTGGTCCACCAGCAGCACGGTGTCGGGGGACTCGGTCTCGACGAATTCGGGATCGCGCTCGGTGCTTTGGACTTCAAAGCGACCCGGCGGATTGTGCACCGCCCCGCGGCCTTTGAAGGGTGGAGCTGGGCATTGGGGCGTGTCATCCATGGCGCCGGTCCTCTCGGGCGGCCGCGCAATCGGTGCGTAGAACACACGCCTCGCAGCGCGGGCGCGGCCGGCAGGCCATCTTGCCGTGCTGCACGATGAGGGCGTGCAGCTCGTTGTAGTCGGCGACCGGATCGGCGGTTCGCAAGCTGGATTCGACCTCGCGGCGCAGGGTTTCGTAGGATTCCCGACCCCCGATGTGGCCGTAGCGCGACAGGATGCGCCGGGTATAGGCGTCGATCACGAACACGGGCCGTCCGAGGGCATAGAGCAGGATGCTGTCGGCGGTCTCCGGTCCAACGCCGTGCACAGCGAGCAGGTCGGCGCGCAGCATGTCCGTGGCGTGGTCCGCCAGCGCGGGCAGGCCACCGGATCTGACCAGCCATTGGCACAGGGCCTGAAGGCGCCGGGCCTTGACGTTGGGGTAACCCGCAGGGCGGATGCGCTCGGCCAATGCGTCAACCGAGAGGTCAAGCAGCGCTGTGGGCGCCAGCAGGGCCTCATCCCGCAAGCGGTCGATGGCCCGGATGACCTGCACCCAGGTGGTGTTTTGGGTGAGGATGGCGCCCACCATCACCTCGAAGGGTGATGCGGCCGGCCACCAGCCCTGGGGGCCGTAGGCCGCGAGCAGCTGGGTGTAGAGCCGATTCATTTGGCGCGGGTGGGCGGCCTGCGGCGGGAGGGCAGGGTGGCCGATTCCCGGGGCGGTTTGGGGGTGCCGGGCCGGCCTGGCCGGGTGCGCTGTGGACGTGGGGTTTCCACCGGACCGGTCAGGCCGACCGCCTGGTAGAGCGGTGCGAACTGGGCCGGCGTCAATTCCATCGATTGGCCGCGACGCAGGCCGGGGGGCAAGGCGATGGGGCCGTAACCGACCCGGATCAGGCGACTCACCACGACGCCCTGGGATTCCCACAACCGCCGCACCTCGCGGTTGCGCCCTTCGCCCAGGCTTACCCGGTACCAGTGGTTGGCGCCGTCCCCACCTTCATCGGTGAGGCTCTCGAAGGCGGCGGGCCCATCCTCCAGCATCACCCCTTCCTGCAGCCGGGCCAGCACGGCGTCGCTGACGCTGCCCAGCACCCGCACGGCGTAGCTGCGCAGGATTTGATGGCTGGGATGCATCAGCCGGTGGGCCAGGGCGCCGTCGGTGGTGAACAGCAACAGGCCGCTGGTGTTCACGTCCAGCCGACCGATGGCGATCCAGCGCGCGCCCTTGAGGCGGGGCAGATGCTGGAACACCGTGGGCCGGCCTTCCGGATCGTGGCGGGTGGTAACCTCTCCGTCCGGCTTGTGGTAGATGAGCACCCGCGGGGCGGCTTGGGCCTTCAAGACCAGGGGCTGGCCGTTGAGCGTGACCTGTTCCCGACCCGTCAGGCGCTGGCCCAGGGTGGCGGGCAGGCCATCAACTCGGATGCGACCCTCGCTGATCCAGGTCTCGATTTCCCGACGCGAGCCGAGTCCGGCCCCCGCCAGCCATTTCTGGATGCGCTCGGCGGTTTGCGTGGCCGGGCGGGATTCAGCGGGCCGGGTCCGCTGCGGACGGGACGGTTTCATCGGCAATCTCCGTAATTGAGGGCATAGGGGCCGGGTCGTTTTCAGACGCGTCGGGCAATGGCGGCAGATCGGCCAGGGCGCGCAGATTCAGATCGGCGAGGAAGGTCGGGGTGGTGCCATACAATGCCGGTCGGCCGGGGCGTTCGAGGTGGCCAATCTGCTGAATCCAGCCTCGCTCCAGCAAGGTGCGCAGGATGCCCGTACTCACCGCCACGCCGCGCACGGCCTCGATTTCCCCGCGGGTGATGGGCTGACGATAGGCAATCAGGGCCAGCGTTTCCATCACAGCCCGGGAGTAGCGCGCCGGGCGTTCGGGC
>JBATEM010000445.1:0-1828 GCA_049664005.1 Candidatus Macondimonas sp. | reverse complement strand
GCCTGCCTGTTGACCATCGACCGGAGCACGGCGGCCGCCCTGGCCTACTACGCCCGTCCGCGCCCGGCGCCGGTGGTGAAGTGGCACCCGCCGGGGCCGATCCGGGATCACTTCGACCTGACCGCGGACTTGGCGCATACCCCCTGCACAACGTGGCTGTTGATTGCCGATCCGGCCCGGACCGCGCCGATCCGAGCGTCCTTTACCCATGGTGGGGCGCTGGGCTTGGTGCGCCGGCCGCAGGGCAGTGGACGCGAGGCGGTTTATGGCGTTTACCGCCTGCAAGGATTCAGCGGCTATCCCACCACCCCGAGCGTCCCACCATGAATCGATCCCTGCCGTTTTATCCCGCCCTGCTGCTGACTCTCGTGCTGGGGGCGCTGTTCTGGCGCTGGCCTGCGCTGGATTTATGGACGGCGCAGCAGTTTCTGGTGAAGCCGCGCGAGTTCTGGTGGACCGACCTGCCCATCAGCCTGTGGCAGAAACGCGCTATCCGGCTGGCCGGGGCCTGCGCCGTGCTGGGCTTTGTCCTCGGCATCGTGCGCACCCGCGCGGGCGGCATCTGGCACGGATTGCCGCATCGCGGCTGGACATTTTTACTTGTCGCCCTGCTGCTCGGCCCGGGACTGGTCGTCAATCTGGGATTGAAGGACACCTGGGGGCGGGCGCGACCGACCTACGTGCAGGAGTTCGGCGGGCCGCGGCACTACAGCCATCCCCTGCAACCGGTCAACGAATGCAAGCGCAACTGCGCCTTCGTGAGCGGGGATGCCGCGCTGGGCTTTTTCCCGATGGCCGGGGCCTTTGTCTGCCCGCGTCGGCGCCGCGCATGGCTCGCGGCCGGCGGACTGACCGGCGGCATCATCGGCTTTTGGCGCATCGCGGCCGGCGGTCACTTCCTGAGCGACGTGCTGTTCGCCGGCGTCGTGGTCTATGCGGTCTGCGCGCTGCTGGCCCGGCTACTGCCGCCCACTGCGGGCGCGGCGGGGGTGGATGCGGTGATCAAGCGCCCTTGACATCGATCAAGTGGCGCGGCACGGGCAGCGACCAGAATAAGCGCGGAGCGGATCAAGACGCTCCAAAAACCACAGGAGACAATGTCATGGTGATGAAACGCTGGATCATGGGCGCGCTGCTGGTGCTGGGCCTGGTGATGGGACCGCTGGGCGCTGCCCAGGCGGCCGAGGGCACGGACGAACCGGCCACCTGCGGGATGTGCGGCAAGGAGATGACCAATGCCCATGTGGGCTTCATCCTGACCCATCCCGATGGCAAGGAGGAACGCTTCGGCTGCGCCGGTTGCGGTCTGTCGATGCTCAAGGAAATGAAGGAAGTGAAGGATGCGAAGCCCCGCACCATCGACTTCCTGCGCGGGGACGAAATTGATGCGCGCGCGGCCTATTATGTCAGGGGATCGACTTTCACCGCCTGTTGCGAACCCTCCTTCCTGGCTTTCGCCAAGAAAGACGAGGCCGAACGTTTCGCCAAGGGTTTCGGCGGCAAGGTGCTGGATTTTGAATCCGCCTTCCAGGCCGTCCACGCCGCCCATCACCACGGGAAGTAAGCGCAGCTTCGGTTCCCGGTGACGGTGGCCGGACACGAATCGGACTGATTGCCGATGACGACACCGCGCCGTGAACCGAGCATGCAAGACGCCGCCCCGCCGCCCGGCGCGGTGGAGCGGCACCGCCGCAAATGGTGGACGCTGGGGCTGGGCCTTCTTGCCCTGGCGTTCTACCGCAGCCTGCAACCCCTGCCCGTGGGCCCGAGCGGTGGCTTCTGGCCGCCCGACGGCAATGCCCGCCCCGAAGTCGTGCTGGCGCGACTG
>JBATEM010000444.1:0-3434 GCA_049664005.1 Candidatus Macondimonas sp. | reverse complement strand
CCGAAGAAGGATCTGGAAGCCCGTTACTGGGAAGGCGTCGCCAAACACGGTTGAGGCCATTCGGAGCGAATGGCTGCGGAGTCAATCCGCATTTCTGCTCACGCAAGGCGGCCCGACAATCGGGCCGCCTTTATCGCGGCAATCACATCAAGGCGTGGCTGACGAGTCAGGAATCACGCCGTAGATCACGGTACTGCCACTGATCTCATGGGTAACGACCAGCAGAGGCTGGCGGGTCGGACTGTCTTGGGCAGGGATGAACAGCACCCCTTCCGGCGCCAGATCCCCGGCGCTGTCGGCTTCGGGATCGCCTTCGAAATTGCGATCATTGTGATAGCCGGCGAAAGCCACATCAAAGGGCGAGGTGATATCGAACATCATGATCCCGCCCATGCGCTCCAATCCCACGAAGACATACCGTTTCCCCGCCACTTCGCCCAAAGCCAGGCCCTCGGGTTCCGGCCCCTTATCATCGCTGCGGCTGTCAAAACTGTCGTTTTCATCGCTATTGCTGTTGAATTCCGCAGGAAACCGGCTCGCGGTTATCACTTCCATGGCGTCGCCGCTGTCGTAAACCAGTTGGCCACGTGCGCTCCAGATGGAAAAAGATCGGCCGCCGAAGGCGTACAGGGCGTCGTAGTCGCCATCGCCATCCGTATCGCCCAGAGTCCGGGTGACCCGCAAGCGGCCCAAAGCGGTGTTGTCACGCAAGGCAGCGGCGTTGGGAAATGCCGTGGCGTCGAGGGTGAGGTCTCGCACGCGTTTTTGCTCATCGAAGCCGGCATACTCCCGGGCATCTCCCTCATTGGCCGTGACCAGATAGGTGCGTCCTCCAGCGCTGTAGGAAGCGATTGCATCAGGCAGATAGAGCCCTTTGACCGGCCAGGGGCGGATGTTGATGCGATTGTCGCGGTCGCTGGCATCCAGGCCGCCCGGATTACGCTTCAACAAGGCCAGAATCGATGCCTGCGGCGCCGGATTGGGAATGAGCTTGCCCGTTGCCGGATCGAAGCCACCGGATAGACCGAAGTCGTTGTCATTAATGAGGGCCAGCGTCTGCGCGTCGACCAGGGCGAGGCCTTCGGGCTTGTCGGCAAAGGTATACCCTGCCGCGACCAGATCCACATACAGTTCCTTGCGCACGGGGCGGATGCCCGCAGTTTCAAGGGCCGCCTCGTTCAGGGATTCCAGGCTGCCCCCCGGACCGGTGACATCCGCACCCAGTGTCGAAAGATCCGTTGCGGCATTCAGATCGATGCGATAGATGGCCTTTTTGGCGCTGGTTCCGGTTGCCGAATCGCGTTCGATCAGCAGAAACCGCCCATCACCCAGCGCCACCGCATCGCCGATCTTGTCGCTGCTGCCGCCTTCCAGGACATAGAGGTATTCACCGGCAACCTGGCGGGTGGCCAGATCAAATGCCAGAATGCGCACGTTGCGTGAGGCTTTGCTGTTGGCATCGTTGCCCACATCCGGATTGTCGAGCGGGCTTTGCACAAAAGCGTAGATTTTTCCATCCGCGTAGGCGATGGCCTCGAATCCGCGATTTTCCCGGCGCTGGTTGTAGACGGCGGGCAAGGCTTCAATTCCCGCTGCGCCGGCTGCGGCCGCTCCAGCGGGAATGTAACGGGCCAGCAGCTGGCCTCGGGCGTTGAATTCGTACAGGCTGGGGCGATATTCATCGCCCATCCAGAAGTGGCCGTCCGGGGTCCTGACCACGCCTTCCAGATCCGCACCCCAGGGATCCAGCGGCAGCGCTTGGCCCCGGAGGTCTATGGGCGCCTCATCGGCGAGCGCCAAACCGGGCGTGCCCTGCACATTGGGTCGGCCGCTCAGCGGCGTGCGGCCATCTTCTCGCGTCAGCCCGATGCGCTCGATGATTTGTACTCTTCCGCGCACGGGGTCGAGGGAAAACCGGACCAACTGGGGCTGGAAGTCAGGCAACGGAAAGGGACGATCAGCGATCCCATCACTATTGACATCAACGGGTTCCGCATTGGGTCCACGATCCGTATGGGTCAAGAAAACCATGCGGTTGCCTTGCCAGCCTTCGAAAAACAGTCCGGAAAATCCCCCCAGGCGCAAGACATCACCTGCAGCGGTCGTCCCGAGCACCGGTTCGGGTAGGCGATGCTGGCTGAGCTTGGGATTGCCGGTGTGATCCTTGACGTCCAGCGGATATAAGGCGGTGATTCGTGCACTGCGGATATCCAGTTGGGCCAGGGCATTGTTTTCCTGAAGGGTGATCCACGCCGTACGCGAATCTGCGGAGACAGTGACATACTCCGGTTCCAGATCCTGAGCAGAGGTGGCGTTAGGGCCAAAGACCCGGACCCCGGCAGGAAGCGCGTTGTTGAAGTCGCGGAAATCAGCATGCTTCACCTGAGCCTGGGTGAGCCGCCTCAGATCGGTGGGCAGGGAAATCACACTGACCGAACCCTCCGGGTCCACTGTGTAAGCATCGTTGGGTTCCCCTTCGTTGGCCACCAAGAGATAGCGTCCATCCGGGCTGAACGTCACCATGTCCGGCAGGGCGCCGACCTGGACCGCCGCCTGAAACCCACCCTGGGCATCGAAAAAGACCACGTGCCCGGGGGCGGTGCGGTCGTTGTTTTCGATCACCACTGCGATTCGGCCCCGATTGACAGCCACGCTGTTTACGCCGCCACCATGCGAGGAGAGATCGAGGCTCGTGATCAATTGCGGCGCGGATGGATTGCTGAGGTTGAGGATATCGAGTGTATTCACGCTCGCGTTGGAGATGAACAGTCGTTGACTTGCCGGGTCATAGGCGGAAATTTCTGCTGCTCCCTGGTTGAACAGCGCCGTGCGGTACTCCCCCAGACGGGTTAGTGTCAGCTCTGCTACAGCCGACTCCATGCCCAGAATTCCTCCAAAACCCATGATCAGTCCGGACCACAAACGACGCGCCATTGTGTTTACCCCCTGGGTTTTTTGTGATGGCAAGAAGGCCAATCATCAAAGGGCTCAATGACAAAGCGATGGCGATTTCAGGTCAGCAAGATTGCATCGTTCAGCTGGCGGCAGGTCACCTTCCGATTGCAGCATGTTCAGGCCCTGCTTGCACCGTGTTCGGTTTTTCCGTTGGCAGTGGAGATGATGCGTTGACAGGGGCTTAAAGCGGGCTACGCTCATAGGCATGAACGCCATGGGCCGGCACGGAAAACAGGGTCCAGTGGGCGCGAGAAAATGTCCCGATAGCTGGGGCTGCATTGGTCGTCAAGACCACTTTTCGGGCATGCCCTCGGGTTTTACAGGCCCGACCAGTCCGATGAATAGAGGAACCTCAAGATGAAAAATCCGGCCCAGCCGTCTTCCCTGCCGGCAAACGTCAGCATCGAGCCGCGCCGCCTCGATTTTCAGTCAATCGAAGGCAAGCCGCGTTATTGGCATCCAGTCGCGGTATTTACGCA
>JBATEM010000443.1:0-4526 GCA_049664005.1 Candidatus Macondimonas sp. | reverse complement strand
GCTATGCCGTGGCGGTCGAGCATATCTACAAGGATCTGCGGGAGCTGCGGGAGTTGCTGGCCCGCCATGAAGTCCTGCGCGCGCGTCAACCCGGCGGCAGTTCGGCGCATGTCCGGATCGACCCGGTCAACGGTTCGCTCATCTATGCCCTGCGCACCCGTCATGGCACGGTACGGCCTCTTTCCAGGGCACAGATTGCCGATGGCCTGACGGCCCTGCGGCCCTGACGAAGGTGCCTCGGCTCAGGCGGATTGGGCGAAAAACCCCAGCGTAATACCGGCCAGCTCGATGACATCATTGTCCTGCAGCGCATAAGGTCCCAAACCAATGGCCTTGCCATTGACCTTGGGCGGCACACCCGAATCCCCCGCCGTGGGCACATAGTGCAGGGTATAGCCCTCGGTGGAGCGACGGATCGCCGCGACCTGGACGCCCGGACGTCCCACGGTGGTCAGCGGTTTGACCAGATCCAGGCTGCGACCGACCTGCCGACCGCTGAGCAATTGCAGGCGAGCGCGAGGACCGGGTTTCAACACCGGAACGGGCCCGGTCGAGGGTTCGGATGATGCTTCCGCCACGGGCCGCTCGGGTCGGGTCGGCTGTGCGGGTGGCATGGATCCGGGCCGCAATACCACGGTTTGTTCCAGGCCTTCGTCCGCCAGGCTTTCCTCGAAGCGCAACTGGAAGGGGGCGATGGTGATGTCGTCGCGGTTGCGCAACAGGGCGCGCTGGACTGGTTCGCCGTTGAGCAGGGTGCCGTTGGTGCTGCCCAGGTCCTGGACGAAGGCGGTGCCGGCCATCCAGAGAATGGCCGCGTGATGACTGCTGACGGCCGGGTCATCCAGATGAATGTCGTTGCTGCGTGCCCGTCCCACGGTCAGGCGCTCCAGCTCCAGGGTCCATTCCCGGATCGCGACCTGGTTGGCCATCAAGATGATTTTCGCCATGGTTTTCCCCTCGTCCTATATTCTTGTTATTCAGGTGGACCGCCGCATGACGCGGCGCCACCAGGCGGGTTCCGGGGTGGCCTCGGGTGCAGCGAGCGCATGCCCCACGATGACCGAAATATTGTCCTTGCCGCCGCGGGCATTGGCCGCCTGTATCAGGGCGCGCGTCAGGCGTGGCAGGTCGGGCATGAAGCGCCGCAGATTGGCGAGAATGTCCTCCTCGCTCAAGGTGTCGTGCAGGCCATCGGAGCAGAGCAGGAACAGATCTCCGTCGCGCACGTCGTGCTCGCCCAGGCTGACGTCCACCGCGGCGTCCACACCCAGGGCGCGGGTGACCACATTGCTTTTCCCCAAGCGCTTGACCTCCTCGGCGCTGAACATGCCGCGCGCCACCAGTTCCTCCTGCAGCGAGTGGTCGACGGTGAGGCGCCCCAACTGATCCTCGCGGAAGCGGTACAACCGCGAGTCGCCGACATGGGCCACATGCACGCGATTCCCCAGGAACAGCGCCGCGACCACGGTGGTCCCCATGCCGCGGTATTCGGGGCGGGTGCTGGCGGTCTTGAGAATGCGCTGGTTGGCCAATTGCACCGATTCCTTGAGCAGGACCCCGGCAGGGGGGGGTGTCGTGGCGTCAGGGGCAGGCGCGGGTTCCAGTCGGGCCAGGCGTTGGCGGACCAGGAAGCCCACGCTGCGCACCGCAAGTTTGCTCGCCACCTCGCCGGCGTTGTAGCCGCCCATGCCGTCGGCCAGCACGGCCAGGCCCGAGGCCGGATCGATTTCGATACTGTCCTCGTTGTGGCTGCGAACCCTACCGGTATCGCTTTGACCGCAAAATTCGATGAGCAGGCGTTGGGCCATGATGCATTCCGTCGGAAGGCGAGAATAAACGAACCGGTTGGGTCCACAGGTCCTCCGGCTTACCCATGCTAAGATCGGCTGCCATTGCCTAACATTGAATACGCGCCATGAGCAAAAGCAAGCCCGCCTTTGTTTGCAGTGCCTGCGGGGCGGTGGCGTCGAAGTGGGCGGGTCAGTGCGCCGATTGCGGCGCCTGGAATACCTTGACCGAATCGCTCCATCCCCCCGTGACCACCGGGCGCACGGGCTATGCCGGCCAGGTGCCCCAGGTGCGGCTGCTCGGAGAGGTGGAAGAGGCCCAGGATCCCCGCACGCCCACTGGCGTGGGCGAGATGGACCGGGTGCTGGGGGGCGGATTGGTGCCGGGCGCGGTCATCCTCATCGGCGGCGATCCGGGGATCGGCAAATCCACCCTGCTGTTGCAACTGGCCGTGGGACTGCAGGACCGTCTGCCGGCCCTGTATGTGGCCGGCGAGGAATCATTGCAGCAGATCGCCCTGCGCGCGCGCCGGCTGGGTCTGCCCCAGGCGCCGCTGGCGCTGGTGTCGGAGACGGCGGTGGAGCGCATCGTGGCCTGCGCCCAGGCGCGCCGGCCGGGGCTGATGGTGATCGACTCCATCCAGACCATGTACACCGAGCAGTTGCCCGGCGCGCCCGGCTCCGTGAGCCAGGTGCGCGAATCGGCGGCGCAACTGGTGCGCTTCGCCAAGCAGAGCGGCATCGTCGTCGTGCTCATCGGCCATGTCACCAAGGACGGCACGCTGGCCGGGCCGCGGGTGCTGGAGCACATGGTGGATACCGTGCTGTCCTTCGAGAGCGACCCCGGGGGGCGCTATCGGATGTTGCGGGCGGTGAAGAACCGCTTCGGCGCGGTGAACGAGCTGGGCGTGTTCGCCATGACGGACGCGGGCCTGAAGGAGGTGACTCATCCCTCGGCGATCTTCCTGTCGCGCCATGACCAGAGCGCCGCCGGCAGCGTGGTGACCTGCATCCGCGAGGGCAGCCGGCCGTTGCTGCTGGAGGTCCAGGCGCTGGTGGACGACAGTCCCCTGGCCAATCCCCGGCGCCTGACCGTGGGCTTGGAGCACAACCGGCTGGCCATGTTGCTGGCCGTGCTGCACCGTCACGGGGGCGTGCCGCTATTCAACCAGGACGTGTTCCTGAACGTCGTGGGCGGCATCCGCGTGAGCGAGACTGCGGCTGACTTGCCGGTGGCGGCGGTGGTGGTTTCCAGCCTGCGTAACCGGCCGATACCCCAACACACGGTGATTTTCGGCGAGCTCGGCCTGTCGGGCGAAGTGCGTCCCGTGCCCTATGGCGAGGAGCGCCTGCGCGAAGCCGCCAAGCATGGCTTCACGCGCGCGCTGGTGCCGCTGGCCAATGTGCCCCGGCGCGGCGCCGCAATCGGCGGCATGGAAGTCCATGGCCTGGGGAATCTGGCGGGTCTGCTGGACGCGCTGGCATGAGCGGCGAGACAGCAGCCGGCACGCCGGGCATATCCGGCGTGCACTACGTGGAAGTCAGCGCCGAACGCGCCGGGCAGCGGCTGGATAATTTCCTGCTGGGCCAGCTGAAGGGCCTGCCGCGCCCCCATGTCTACCGCATCCTGCGCACCGGCGAGGTGCGTGTGAACGGTCGCCGCGCCAAGCCCGATTATCGTATCCAGGCCGGGGATCGGGTGCGACTGCCCCCCTTGCAGCGGGTGGCGGCTGCCGAACCCATGGCCCCGCCGGCGGGCCTGATGGGCGAGATTGCCGGACGCATCCTGTATGAAGACGACCACCTGCTGGCCGTGAACAAGCCGGCGGGCCTGGCTGTCCATGCCGGCACCGGTGTCGCCTATGGACTGATCGACGTGCTACGGGCGCTGCGCCCCCATTACCCTGAGCTGAATCTGGTGCATCGCCTCGACCGCGGGACCAGCGGTTGTCTGGTGGTGGCCAAGACGCGGGCCGATCTGTTGACGCTCAACCGTGCGTTTGCGGATCGCGCCTGCGGCAAGGTGTACATGGCGCTCACGGCCGGCCACTGGGCGCAGGCACGGACCATCGTGCGCCAGGCGCTGGATGTGGAACATCGCGCGCAGGGCGAGCGCAGTGTGCGGGTGGATGCGGAACGGGGACAGGCCGCCGTCAGCCGCTTCCAGGAGATCGAACGTTTCCCGGGGTCAAGTCTGGTGCGCGTTGAAATCGATACGGGCCGAACCCACCAGATCCGCGTCCATGCCGCTGCATCGGGTCATGTCTTGGCGGGGGATGACCGCTACGGCAATCACGATTTCAACCGCCAGATGGCACGTATGGGATTGCGGCGGATGTTCCTGCATGCCGCGGAACTGGTGCTCCCGCTTGCCGACGGCAAGCCGCTCCGCTTCAAGGCGCCGTTGCCAGAGGATCTGGCGCGGGTGCTTGCTGCGTTGAGAAGGAGCGCAGAGGGAACCTGAATTGCAGGCTCAGGGCAGGGCGTGCCCCGCGTTGCGCAGCATGGCGGCCAGCCGGATCAGCGGCAGCCCCATGAGGGCGGTGGGATCGTCGCTGTCGATGGCCTCGCACAGGGTGATTCCCAGCGCTTCGCTGCGCAGGGCGCCGGCGCAATCCAGCGGCCGGTCGCGTTCCACGTAGCGGCGAATGGTCGCCTCATCGAGGACCCGGAACCGCACCGTGGTGACGGTCATCTCGAGCTGGCTGTGCCCGGTGCGCGCATCGAGCAGGCACAGCC
>JBATEM010000442.1:0-5391 GCA_049664005.1 Candidatus Macondimonas sp. | reverse complement strand
GTCCGGCGCGAACCGGGCCGTGAACCCGGGCGGGCGCAGCGGGGCGAGGCAAACAACTCAGCCAGTCGGGCAAAGACCAGATGGGGATTGCTCGCAACCAGGGCGGGGACCGGACTTGATGGCGCATCAGCCTCGGTCAGCACCACGGCGGCCGCCTCAGTGTGACCCAGCAGGCGCCGATAGGTGGGATTGGCCAAAAAACCAATGTGGCCGGGCTGCCCCGGAGACAGGGCGCAAACGCCGCTGATGCGGGTTGTCCCCTCGCCCACCACGCTGCAATCCAGACGCCCGGCCAGTTCCGCCAAGGTATATTCCGCCAACTCGCTGCCCTCGCGGCGGATCAGGGCGTTTTGCCCTGTAATTCCCGGATCACCTGAGCGGTGATATCCATGCGCTGGGACGCATACAAGACCCCCTCGGACAGGATCAGATCGTAGCCTTCGCGTTCCGCCAGATCGCGGATGACGCGGGTGACGTTGCGATCGATCTCGCGCAAGCCTTCCATGCGGCGGGCCTGCAACTCTTCCTCGAACTGCCGCCGCTTGCGAATGAGTTCACGCTGGGCGGCGAGCAGTTCGCGCTCCAGCTGTTCCCGCCGCTCCGGGGTCAGCCCGGGTGCTTCGCGGTCGAAGCCTTCCTGCTTCTGGGTAAAAGTCGCTTCCTCCCGCGCCAGGGTCCGTTTGCGCTGCTCCAGATCCGCCTCCAGGCTCTCGCGCAGAGCGCGCGCCTGGGGGGCTTCTCGCAGCAACTGCTGCAAATCGATCACACCGACCTTCATTTCGGCATGGGCCAGCCCAGCGCCACCCAGCAGCCCCATGACCAGGGCGATTCGCGCCATCAGACTGCGCATATCCGCTCCTTAGAAAGTCGCGCCAAAGGTAAAACTGAACACTTCCGTGTCATCGCCCGGCTCATCATTCAGGGGATAGGCGACGGCAAATTCCAGCAGACCGAGGATCGGAGTCAGCCACTGGAAACCCACACCGGTGGAGGTGCGCAATGTGCCGGCATCGAAATCCTCATAGTTATCGAACACGTTACCCGCATCCAGGAACAGGCTGAGGCGCGTATTGCGGCTTTCACCCAGGAGAGTGGGGAAGAGCAATTCGAACTGGCCGATGGTGCGGAAATTGCCACCCAGGGGATGGTTGTATTCATCCCGAGTGCCCAGCGAGCTGCCCTGGTAGCCACGCACCGACTGGATGCCACCGGCGAAGAATTTCTCATACGGCGGCAGGTCGGTGGTCTCGCCATAACTGTCCGCATAACCCACGCCCAGGCGCGCCGAGCCGATCAAATGCCGGTTGATGGGGAAATACTGCTCGTAGTCATAGGTGAGCTTGTAGTACTCCAGATCCACGACCGGCACCGCGATGTCCGCGAACAATCGGTGAATGTAGCCCTTGTCCGCGAATACGGTGCGGTTGCGCGTGTCACGCACCCAGCCGGTATCGAAGGTGAGTGCATTGAACGAATCGCCGTTCTGGTCCACGAAATCGATGATCTGTTGGGGCGTGCTGCCTTCCAGAACCGTCAACTGCGTGGCCCGGAAGCTGCCCCCCAGGCGAATACTGTCGTATTCGGTGATGGGGATGCCATAGCGCAGTGACCCGCCCCAGGTATCGGTGTCGAAACGGGAGCTGACCCGGGTCAGCGAATCCGTCGAGCGCTGGAACAGCGAGATGGTGCGGCTGACGCCGTCCAGAGTATAGAACGGCTGGGTGAGCGAGGCGCTGTAATTGCGGCTGTAGTCGCTGGTCACGAAATCCAGGCTGACCCGGTTGCCCGTGCCGAACCAGTTGCTGTGGGAGACATTGGCATTGAGCAGGACACCCTGGCCGCTGGAATAACCCACGCCCACCTGGAAGGCCCCGGCGCTGCGTTCGGTGACATCGAAGTCGACGTCCACCAGATCGCTCTCGCCGGCGACGGGCCGAGCCTGCACATCGGCCTGTTCGATGAACGGCAGACGGGCGAGGCGCACGCGCGAACGGGCGACCTCGCTGGCGGCGAAGGATGCGCCCTCATACTGGCGCATTTCCCGCCGCAGAGCCTGGTCCTGGGTCGTGGTGTTACCCCGGAAATTCACATTGCGCACGTAGTAGCGATTGCCCGGCTTGACCACCAGATTGACTTTCACCTGCCGATTGGCCTCGTCAATGTCGGTCATCGGTTCCACCTGGGCAAAGGCATAGCCTTCATCACCCAGCCGCTCGGCAATCTTCTTGGCGGATTCAGTGGCCTGCTGGCGCGAGAACGTCGTGCCCGAGCGGATCGTCACCAGCGGCCGCAACTGCGATTCCGGCAGCACCAGCTGCCCCAGCAGCGCCACATCGCTGACCTGGAATTTGGGGCCCTCGTAGACATTGATGGTCAGGTAGATGCTCTCCTTGTCCGGGGACAGGGAGACCTGGGTCGATTCGACACGGAAACTGAGGTAACCCCGATCCTGATAGAAGGAGGTCAGGGTTTCCAGGTCGCCCGAGAAAGTCTGCTGGGAATAACGATCCCGACTCCCAAACAAGCGCCACCAACTGGCACTGCGGGCGCGTAGCGGTTTCAGCAGTTCCTCGTCGCTGAAGGCTTCATTGCCGACGATATTGATACGGCGAATGGTCGCCACCTCGCCTTCGTCGATGGTGATGGCCACGGCGACCCGGTTATCGGTTTCCTCATTGACCTGGGTGTCGATCTTCACCCCATAGCGGCCATTGGCAAAATATTGCCGCCGCAGTTCCTGTTCAACCTGCTCCAGAACGGAGCGGTCGAATGCGCGGCCTTCCGCCAGACCGACATCGCGCAAGCCCTGCAACAGCTTGTCGGCGGGGATTTCCTTGTTTCCTGTTACGGTGAACCGCGCAATGCTGGGACGCTCAACCACCCGGACCACCAAGGTGCCGCCGTTCTGGGAAAACGCCACATCGCTGAAATAGCCGGTCTTGAACAAATCCCGGGTCATCTGCTGGATGCGCTCCTCGTCGACCCGATCGCCGACATTCAGATTAATCGCGCGGTAAACCCGGGCAATGTCGTGGCGTTTGAGTCCTTCCACCTGGATGTCCTGGACCACGAAGGCATCGAATGCCTGTGCCGACAAAGACAGACACAACAACAGGATGGCCCACGTCAGGCGCGGCAACAGTTTCTTGTTCATAAAAACCTTGATGATTGCGGATCCGTAGCATGGGCCAGCGGCTGGCTCACGGCGCCAAAAGTCGCATGAAATCGTTGTAAAAAGCGAGCCCCATCATGAGCGCCAAGGCAAGGATGCCAGCCTGCTGACCCCAATGCTGGACGCGCTCGGACAATGGCCGACCCCGCACCCACTCGGCCAGGTAGAACGCCAAGTGACCGCCGTCGAGCACCGGGATCGGCAGCAAATTGAGCACGCCCAGACTGATGCTGATGACGGCCAGGAACCCCAGATAGGACACCAGGCCAATCTGGGCGGAATACCCAGCGTACTGGGCAATGTTGACCGGGCCGCTCAAATTTTCCAGCCCCAATCGCCCGGTGGCCATGCGCGCCAACATCCGCACCGTCATCAGGCTCATCTGCCAAGTGCGCTCAACGGCCACCGGCAGCGCCGCCAACGGGGCATAACGGTACTCGGCCCGCAGGCTGTCTTGCAACTGTTGGGGGACTTCGGGACTGGCTCCGACAAAACCAATCCGCACACCATCCTGCTCCCGAGCACCGATGCGGAGGTCCAAACGCAGCATTTCGCCACGGCGCGAAACCTCAATGGGGACTGCTTGATCGGGACGGCTACGCACCTGTCCGACCCAATCCTCCCAGTCAGCGACCGGCGACCCGTCCATGCGCACAATGCGATCACCGGAGCGCAGCCCGGCCTGAATCGCCGGCCCATCCGCCTGGAGCTGACCCAGCAGGGCCGGCAGAGGCGGCCGGTAGGGCGCAAGCCCCAGGGACTCGTGCAGCCTGGCTGGATCTTCCAGCGCCTGCGACAGATCCGCATCCAGTGTCAGCGCCTGCCGGGTTCCGTCGGCGCGCCGCACCTCAAACGCCAAGGGCGCATCGTCCAGCGCCGCCTGCACCAGACGCAGGCCCAACTGTTCCCAGGTGGGGGTCGAGGCGTTGTTGACGCTCAGGATTTCATCACCCGCCTGCAATCCAGCCCGGGCGGCAGGGGTGTTGGGCGCCGGCGCGTCCACCAGCGTGCGCAGTCCAGGCACGCCCAGGCACAACACCAGCCAGTACAGGGCGATTGCCAGCAACAGGTTGGCAATGGGACCGGCGGATACAATGGCCGCGCGGACGCCCACCGACTGGCGATTGAATGCCCGCCCGAGTTCCGCCGGCGCCACGGCCCCTTCACGCTCATCAAGCATCTTGACGTAGCCGCCAAGGGGAATCAGAGCCAAGCGATATTCGGTGCCATCCGCGCCGGTGCGTTGCCACACGGATCGGCCGAATCCGACGCTGAAGCGCAGCACCTTCACGCCAAGTCGGCGCGCCACCCAGAAATGACCCCACTCATGGACTGCGATCAAAACGGCCAAAGCCACCAGAAACGCCAGCAAGGACGATACCGCCTGAGTCATGCTTCACCCCCGAGCCACGCCGCGCAGGTCGCGCGCGTGCGACGGTCCAATTCTATCACCGCCTCCCAGCATCCCGCCGGTTCGCCGCCCAATTGCGCCAAGGCACAACCGATGAGCTCGCCAATCCCGGGGAACGGCAGGCGATTCGCCAAGAACGCGGCAACCGCCGCCTCGTTGGCCGCGTTCAACACCACGGGCGCCCCGCCACCCGCCCGCAGCGCCTGGTAGGCCAGATCGAGGGCCGGGAAACGCACCCGATCCGGCGCCTCAAAGTTCAATTGGCCGATTTGCACCAGATCCAGCAGGGGCAAGCCGACGTCCAGCCGCTGCGGCCAACCCAGGGCATGGGCGATGGGCGTGCGCATGTCGGGATGGCCGAGCTGGGCCAGCACCGAGCCATCGACGTATTCCACCAGGGAGTGCACCACGCTTTGAGGATGCACCACCACCTCGATACGCTCCGGCGGCAGGCCGAACAACCAGTGCGCCTCGATGACCTCCAGACCTTTGTTCATCAAGGTGGCCGAATCAACCGAGATCTTGCGGCCCATCACCCAGTTGGGATGGGCGCAGGCCGCCTCCGGCGTGACATGCGCCAGTTGTTCCGCCGGGAATTGGCGAAATGGGCCGCCCGAGGCGGTGAGCAGCAAACGGCGCACTCCCGCTCCCTCCAGGCCGGGCGCGAAATCCCGCGGCAGACACTGGAAAATGGCGTTGTGTTCGCTGTCGATGGGGATCAGCCGGGCGCCGTGGCGGCGCACCTCATCCATGAACAAGGCCCCGCCCATGACGACGGATTCCTTGTTGGCGAGCAGGACCGTTTTCC
>JBATEM010000441.1:0-2274 GCA_049664005.1 Candidatus Macondimonas sp. | reverse complement strand
CTGTACGCTTGAGTACCATGGCGGCGCCGGCTTGAGCACTTTCCAGCAGCCGTCGGGGATGGATGGATGACATGTCAGGACGCTCCCTGAGCTGGAATCGCGCTGAGCTGGTGGCGCTCGAAAAATTGCCAGATTTCGCGGCTGGCATCGATCACATGATACTCCCCGCCCGCCAGGCGTTGCAGGTGGGGCGGCTGGTAGCCGCCCGGCCAGACATGGCCCGCCCCCTGCAGTTCCCAGAGCACGATTTCGGTATTGTCGGCGCAGGGTCCCCAGTGTTTGCGCGTCGCCTGCCAGCGGGCGGGCTGTTCCGCACTGCCATGGCGCACCGCCTCAATGACGGGCTGTTCCGGACAGTGGGCATAATCGACCCAGCGCTGGACGGTTTTCTGGCCACTGGGCAGGGGAATCGGCGGCAGGCGTCGACCGGCAAAGGGCAGGATGGGATCGTCCTTGCTCTGGATGTGCATGATCGAAATGGGCGCCCGGGGATGGAACTGACGCAGCGCCATGGGGCCCGCGACGGTTGCGACCGCCGCAAATTGCGTCGGCGCTTCCGTCGCCAGGCGGTAGGTCATCATGGCCCCGTTGGACATGCCCACGGCGTAGACCCGGGTGCGATCGACCGGGAAGCGCCGTTCGACGTCCTTGAGGACGCCCAGGATGAATGCCACATCATCCGGCTGATCGCGCACCCCTGGCAGACAGCAGGCGCCCGCGTTCCACAGCAGCACATTGCCCAGGCGGGTTCCCTCGGGATAGACCACGATGATGCCTTCCCGTGCCGCCAGGGATTCCAGGTTGGCCACCTTGCGATAGATGTCCAGCGAGCCGGTGGCGCCGTGGATGGCGACAATCACGGGCATGGCCTGGGTGGGATGCGGATTGGGCAGGTGCACTTCGTAGCGCCGCAGTCGACCCTGATGGGTCAAGGTGTAGGCCTGATGGACCCCGTCAGCCGCTGCTGTGACGACCTCGGGCAAGGGCGTATTTCCCGATGGTCCAATGGCGCCGAGAGCCAGCCCGCCCAAGACAAACAGCGCGGCAGCGATGATGCACCTTAAACTTAGTTTCATATTGCGGGCTTATGGTGGTGTTGGGGCGGCAGGACTTAGAGGGTCCCCGCGGAGAACAATTCCCGGGTTGGCACAGATTGGGGGGGCAGTCATGGATCGTCGACGCGTATTGGGCATCCTGGGGCTGGGGCTTATCGCCCCTTATACCCTGACGTTTCATCGGGTTTTGAACGCAGCGGCGGATCCCGCCCTGCCGACCCGATCAAGCACCAACCGGCAGGTTTTTTCCCTGTCCGTGGCCTCGGGCGATCCGTCGCCGAGCGGCGTGGTGCTGTGGACCCGCATCGATCCGGCGTTCCACCGCCCGGCCGAACCCCTGCGTTTCCAGGTGGCCGAGGATCGCGGCTTTCGTCGCATGGTGATGGAAGGAGCGGTGGAGGGCAGCCGCATCGGGCCGACGGATGACTACACCGTCAAGGTCGACCTGGATGGCCAGCTCGGCAGTAACGGGCGCTATTACTACCGCTTCCTGTACGGCGATGCGGTGAGCCCAACCGGGCGCTGCCGCACCGCGCCCGCCGCCGGGATGACCCCCGACAAGATCAAGCTGGCCCTGCTCACCTGTCAGGACTATACCAACGGCTATTACACCGCTCTCGGCAAGCTGGCGACGCGGGACGATGTGGACTTCGTCGTGCATGTGGGCGATTTCATCTACGAGACGGCCGGGGATCCGCGTTTCCAGTCCCTGCCCTTCGCCGATCGCACCATCGTGCTGCCCAGCAACGGCATCGTTGCGCTTGATCTGGCCGACTATCGGCATCTTCATCGCACCTATCGCAGCGATCCAGACCTGCAGCGTTGCATGGAAAACCATACCTTCATCGCCGTCTGGGATGATCACGAAACGGCCAACGATTGCTACTGGGATGCTGCCCGCGACACCCTTGGCGCACCCGATCATCCCTACACCATGGATCCCGCCTACGGCAACGATGCCGCGCTGCTGCGGGGCCTGGCCATGGATGCGCGCAAGGCCTGGCTGGAATTCATTCCCGCCCGGGTGACGGTGAACCTGGCAGCCACCCATCCCCATGACTTCTATCGGATCCATCGCCGCTTCGAGCTGGGGACACTGGTGGACTTGTTCATGCTGGATGGCCGCAGCTATCGCTCGCCGCATGCCTGCGGCGAAGGCGACGTCCTCCAGCGCTACGTGCCGGTCGGCTGCCGCGATTACACCGCCGCCGACCAGACC
>JBATEM010000440.1:0-3506 GCA_049664005.1 Candidatus Macondimonas sp. | reverse complement strand
CATCATTGCAGGAGCGCTCGGTTTTAGCGGCGTTGCAGGAACCGCAAGCTGGATTGCCCAGGTTCTGTTTATTCTCTTCCTGGTCTTGTTTCTGCTTTCTTTCTTCCGCGGCCGTCGCCCGCTTTGAACCGTCCATTAACCAATCCCCCCCTGAATCGAGAGGAATCTAGCCAATGATCATTCAGTCGAAAAAACGCTCATTTTTGAAAACCGCCACGTTGAGCCTTGGCCTTGCGGTTCTTGCCCCAGCCTTACTCACCACCCCGGCCAGCGCAACGGAGCGTAGCGCCACGCAAAGAGTGGACGATGCGGCGATCACGGCGCAGGTCAAGACTCGCCTGCTGGCTGACGAAACGACCCGCAGCATCAACATGAATGTCGACACTGAAGCTGGTGTCGTGACCTTGCGCGGTACAGCACCGACGAATGCAGCGAAAGTGCGCGCTGAAGAAATCGCGAAAGCCGTGGATGGTGTCCAAGTCGTCGCTAACTCACTGATTGTTGGAGATTCTTCCATAAATCCGCAGACGGCAACGGCGAAAACCAAGGAAGTTGCCGAAGAAGGGGAACACATGGCTGGTGATGCGTGGATCACCACCAAAGTCAAATCTCAATTGCTGGCCGACTCTGATGTGAAAGGTCTTGATATCAATGTCTCCACCAAGGATGGAGTTGTGACGCTGGCCGGCCGGGTACCCACTACCGCCATGCGCGACAAGGCCGTTTCAGTGGCGCAAGGCGTGAAAGGTGTAAAGAAAGTCAACACACAGGCTCTCAAGGTAGGTTCGTAAAAACACCAGACCTGAAACAAAAACATCTCTGGATAGCATGAAGATCGTGGAGGATGAAATGAACGAAGACCAGATCAAAGGCAAATGGAAGCAACTCACCGGCCGCATCAAGGCCCATTGGGGCAATCTGACCGAAGATGATCTGACACGTCTGGAAGGCGATCGGGATTATCTGATGGGGAAAATCCAGGAACGCTATGGCATCACCAAGGAACGGGCTGAAGAGCAGGTCCGCGCCTTTGAAAGTCAGCTCCGTTAAAAAATTCCATTCAGATATCGCACACCGAATGCCCGCTTCAGCGGGCATTCGGCTGTCCGGGGCCCGCCATCACCTGCACGCGCACGAGTGAGGATGTTTGAACCGCCCCGGGGCGATTCAATTCTACAAAACAGCGGGCTTGTTCAGGGCTTGCCTAAGGCGCTGCTCAGATTTCCGGGGCCACTTCATCTTCATCCTGTGGCCGGCAGCCCTCAACCCGGCTTATCCCTTGGCCGATAGACCTCCTGAAACCATTGCTGGAATTCCTTCCAGGATGCGGTACGGGCCGTCGCCAAGCCGGCCCACTATGACATGGCGGGTCTGTTTTCCGCCCTGCGCGTGCCGGGATTCCCGCGATTCAAGGAATTGGGACACTTAGGGGCAGCACGGATTCATGCATTCTCTCAAAGACTGGCTGACAGGGCAGTGGGTCTGGCCGATCATTTTGGTGCTGGTGGTGGGCCTGGCCGCACTGCTGCGTGCCCCTGCGCTGCAACATCTGGAATGGCAGCTTTATGACCGGGGGCTGCAATTGGCCCGCAGTCCGGGTGCCGATGTGAACCTGGCCCTGGTCGAAATCGATGCCCGCAGCCTGGGTGGACAGGCGGAAGATTTGCAGACCCAGCTGGCGCGGCTGATCCACTTGTTGCGTGCCGATGGGGCCCGGGGTGTCGGCTTGGTCTTGCCGCTGGAATCGGACCCGGGCCTGCCCGTCTGGTTTACGACGCTGGGCCAAGTGCTGGGGGAGAGTCAGCTGGTTGCGGCCGATCGCGCCAGTGTCAACCGCATGCAGCGGCTGCTCGCCGATGGCGAGCGGGATCTGGACCGCACGGGCTTGCTGGCGCGGATCATGACCGATGGCGGTATGACCTACCTGCCGTTCCGTTTTGGCGATCGGCTGGGATCGCCGTACAACCCGGTTGATTTGCCGGATTCACTCATGCGTCATGCCATTGCACCCCGTCCCGGAACCACGGTGACGAGCAGCGATGGCTCACCCTGGATCGCCGGCCCCAAGCCCACGGATCGGCCGATCTTTCCGGCACCCCGCCTGACTGCCGCCGCCGCGGGCGCTGGTTACCTGGACGCCCCAGCCGATGGGGATGGCGTTGTGCGCAGCTTGCCACTGGTGATTGGCTATCAGGGCCGTTACCACGCGGCCTTGGCGCTGTTGTTGGCCAGTCGCTGGTTGGAGGGATCTTCCACGGCACTGAGCGTGGAACCGGGCCGGGGAATTTACCTGGGCAACCGCTTCATTGCCACGGATGCCGAGATGCGGGTGTATCCCGGTCGCATGGCGGGCGCCATGCCAAGCTGGTGGCGGGTGCGATTGGCCGATCTGTCGCCGACCCCTAATGGCTTGTTCCGGGGGCGCATGGTGCTGGTAGGGCTGGCGCCGGAGCTGGATGTGCAGCGACGCATGGCAACGGATGGCCTCCGTACCGAGATCGAATGGCAGGCTGGTTTGATGCAGCGTCTGGCCAGCCTGGATTTCTATACCCGGCCACCGTGGGCGGAACAGGGACGTTGGGTGGCGCTTGCCGCTGCGGCGCTGCTGGTGCTGATGCTGCCGCTGTTGCCCGGTTGGCTGGCAATGGCATTGGCCTGGGGCTTGGGGGCGGGACTGTTGGCCACCCTGGGGTATCTGTTGGTGTTTCAGCATTGGTGGGTGGCCCTGGGCACCCCAGCCCTGTTGCTGATCCTGGGCGGAACCGTGGTGGGTGTGCAGCGTGGCCTTGCCCATCTGCGGGATCTCGCCTATCTGGCAGATGATGGGGACGTGCGTCCCTGGTGGGCGGAGCCAGGGCGTCGGCTGCGCCAGTTGCTTGCGCAATGGTGGCGCCGATTGCGCGGAAATTCCGCGACTTCGGCGCCCTTGATCGCGGTGGCGGGTGCTGCGGCGGTTCCCGATTTGCCGGCGGCCCAAGCCCGGCCGATGCTGGCGCGCTTGCGTGCCAAACGCGCGGAAGGGGAAACACGGGAGATGACCGATGTGTTGCCACCGCCTGGCCCGATGGTGAAAGCAGCCCCAGCTGCGCCGTCGACCAGCAAATCCGCAACCGGTGGGAGCAATGGCGCGGCGATTCGCACCCTCGGCCGTTACACCATCGAAAATCAGCTGGGCAAGGGTGCCATGGGCGCCGTCTATCGCGGCGTGGACCCGCGCATCAATCGGGTGGTGGCGATCAAGACGCTGAATCTACAGCAAGAATTCGAAGCCGAGGAACTTGAGCAGGTCAAGGAGCGCTTCTTCCATGAGGCGGAAGTAGCCGGGCGGCTCAACCACCCCCACATCGTCACCATCTACGATGTGGGTGAGGATCATGGGTTGGGTTACATCGCCATGGAACTGGTGGATGGCCATGACATGCGCCGCTATACCCGCAAGGAAGGCCTGTTACCCATCAATCGCATCATGGAAATGGCGGCGCAGATCGCCGAGGCCCTGGATTTTG
>JBATEM010000439.1:0-2529 GCA_049664005.1 Candidatus Macondimonas sp. | reverse complement strand
GGCGTACCGGCGCGGGATCCGTCCGGCGCGACTGCGCTTCCTCCCAGGTGGCTTCCAGGCGCACCCACTGGCCGCGGATCGGAAAATCCTCGAACAGGAAGCGGTACAGCCGATCGCCGTCGCTGCTGTTCATTCGGCATCCAGCTTGCGGCGCAACAGCTCGTTGAGCTGGGCAGGATTGGCCTTGCCGGCAGTGAGCTTCATGGCCTGGCCGACGAAAAAGCCGAACAGCTTGTCCTTGCCGGCCCGGTACTGGGCGAGCTGGGCCGGATTGTCGGCCAGGATCTGATCGATCATGGCTTCGATGGCGCCGGTGTCGGTGATCTGGCGCAGGCCCAGCCGGTCGATGATGGCGTCGGCCTCGCCGCCCTCGGTCCAGAGCACCTCGAACACCTGTTTGGCGAGTTTGCCGGAGATGGTCTGGTCGCTGATGCGCGCCAGCATGCCGCCCAGTTGGGCCGCGCTCACCCGGCTGTAGGCAATCTCCAGTCCATCCTCGTTGAGTCGGGCTGCCAGCTCGCCCATCACCCAGTTGGCCGCCAGCTTGGCATCCGCGGGCGCCTGGGCGACCAGTTGTTCGTAGTAGTCAGCCTGCTCGCGGGTCGTGGTCAGCACGGCGGCGTCGTAGTCGGGCAGACCGTACTGGCTGACGAAGCGGGCACGCCGGGCGTCGGGCAGTTCCGGCAGGGTGGCGCGCACGGTGGCGATGAAGGCCGGCTCGATCATCAGCGGCAGCAGATCCGGATCGGGGAAGTAACGGTAATCGTTGGCTTCCTCCTTGCTGCGCATGGTGCGGGTCTCATCCTTCACCGAATCGTACAGCCGGGTTTCCTGCACGATCTGGCCACCGTTTTCGAGCACGTCGATCTGGCGCTCGATCTCGAAATTGATGGCGCGTTCCACGAAACGGAAGGAGTTGAGATTCTTGATCTCGCAGCGGGTGCCCAGACGGCTTGCGCCGCGCGGGCGTACCGAGACGTTGGCGTCGCAGCGGAACGAGCCTTCCTGCATGTTGCCGTCGCAGATTTCGAGATAACGCACCAGGGCGTGCAGCTTTTTCATGTAGGCGACCGCTTCCTTGGCCGAACGCATGTCCGGCTCGGAGACGATTTCCAGCAAGGGTGTGCCGGCGCGGTTGAGATCGATGCCGGTCAGGCCGTGAAAATCCTCATGCAGGCTCTTGCCGGCGTCCTCTTCCAGATGGGCGCGGGTGATGCCCACGCGTTTGTGGCCGCCGTCCTCCAAATCGATATCCAGATGACCGCCACTCACCACCGGCAGCTCGAACTGGCTGATCTGGTAGCCCTTGGGCAGGTCGGGGTAGAAGTAGTTCTTGCGTGCAAACACCGAGCGCGGCGCGATCTGCGCGTCCACCGCCAGACCGAATTTGACGGCCATGCGCACCGCCGCCTCGTTGAGCACGGGCAAGGTCCCCGGATAGCCCAGGTCGATGGCGCAGGCCTGGGTGTTGGGCGCGGCGCCATAGCGGATGGCGGCGCCGGAGAAAATCTTGCTTGTTGTGGCGAGTTGGGCGTGGATTTCCAGCCCGATCACGACTTCCCATTCCATTGCGCGGTTCCTCGAAGCTCGGGACGGTCAGGCGAAGGCGGGTGGCAACTGCCGATGCCAGTCGGTTTCCCGCTGGAACTGGTGCGCCACGTTGAGCAGCCGGCCTTCCGAGAAGTGGGGGCCGATGAGCTGCATGCCCACCGGCAGGCCATCCACGAAGCCGGCCGGCAACGACAATCCGGGCAGGCCGGCCAGGTTGACGGCGATGGTGTTGATGTCCGACAGGTACATCTTCACCGGGTCGTCGGTCTTCTCGCCCAGCCGGAACGCCACCTCGGGGGCGGTCGGGCCCACCAGCACATCCACAGTCTCGAAGGCGCGGCGGAAATCCTCGGTGATCAGGCGCCGGCAGCGCTGGGCCTTGAGGTAGTAGGCATCGTAATAGCCGGCCGAGAGCACGTAGGTGCCGATCATGATGCGGCGCTTGACCTCGGTGCCGAAGCCCTCGGCTCGACTGCGCTTGTAGAGATCTTCCAGGTTGGCGGGCTGTTCGCAGCGGTGGCCGTAGCGTACGCCGTCGAAGCGCGACAGGTTGGAAGAGGCTTCCGCCGGGGCGAGCGTGTAGTAGGTCGGCACCGACAGCCCCAGGTTGGGCAGATGGACCGGATGCACGGTCGCGCCCAGCTCCTTGAGCGCCGCCAGGGCCGTTTCCACGGCAGCGCCCACCGCCGGCTCCAGGCCCGCGCCAAAGAATTCCGCCGGTACCCCGACGCGCAGTCCGGCCAGGGATTGCTCCAGGCCCGCGCTGTAGGCCGGCACCGGGCGGTCCACGCTGGTGGAATCGCGGGGATCGAATCCCGCCATCTGCTCCAGCAACAGGGCGCAGTCGCGGGCATCGCGGCCAAACACCCCGGCCTGATCGAGGCTGGAGGCGAAGGCGATCATGCCCCAGCGCGATACCCGGCCGTAGGTGGGTTTGAGGCCGGTGATGCCGCACAGCGCCGCCGGCTGGCGGATGGA
>JBATEM010000438.1:0-3671 GCA_049664005.1 Candidatus Macondimonas sp. | reverse complement strand
TCCCGACCCAGGATGAAAGTTTCGTGGTGATCCGCTTCAAGGATCCGCGCAAATGGCCCATTCACTTCCCCGAAATGCTGGCGATGGTGCAAGGCTCGTTCATGTCCCGGCGCAATACGGTGGTGGTTCCCGGCGGGAAGATGGGCATGGCGATGGAAATCATCCTGATGCCGATCCTGGAACAACTGATGCGCAACCGGGATAACCTGCGTCGCCGGCAACGCCGAAAGCCCGTTCCGCCACAAACCCCCTGACGCTTACGGAGACCGGCATGGATTACCGACCACTCGGACGCACCCCGTTGCGCATCAGCGCCCTGGGGCTGGGCACCATGACCTGGGGCGAGCAAAACAGCGAATCCGAAGCCCATGCCCAGATCGAGCAGGCGCTCACGGCCGGGGTCAACTTCATCGACACTGCCGAGATGTATCCCGTGCCGCCCCGCGCCGAGACCCAGGGGCGCACCGAAGCCATCCTGGGCAACTGGCTGGCGCGTCATTCAGGCCGGCGCGATCAACTGATCATCGCCACCAAGGTCTCGGGACGGGCCGATTGGCTGCCCTGGATCCGTGATGGCGCTCCCCGTCTGACCCGGACGCAGATCACGGCCGCCCTGGATGCCAGCCTCAAGCGTCTGCAAACCGATTACGTCGACCTCTACCAGCTGCATTGGCCCGATCGGGACACCAATTTCTTCGGCAGGCTGGGCTACGCGCACGCTGAGAGCCCGGACGCGACGCCGCTACTGGAAACCCTCGCCACCCTGGATGACCTCGTTCACGCCGGCAAGATCCGCCACATCGGCCTGTCCAATGAAACGCCCTGGGGCTTGATGCGCTTTCTGGAACTCTCCGAGCGCCTGGGGCTGGCCCGCGTGGCCAGCATCCAGAATCCCTATAATCTGCTCAACCGCAGCTTCGAGATTGGCCTGGCCGAGATCGCCCATCGCGAAGACGTGCCGCTCTTGGCCTACTCCCCGCTGGCCTTCGGCGTTCTGAGCGGCAAATATCTGGATGGCGCCCAGCCCCCGGCAGCACGCTTGAGCCGTTTCGAACGCTTCAAGCGCTATACCAATCCCCAGGCCGCGGCGGCCGCTGCGGCCTATGTGAAACTGGCCCAGACGCACGGCATCGATCCGGCACAGATGGCTTTGGCCTATGTGCTCTCCCGCCCTTTCACGGGCGCCGCGCTGGTCGGCGCCACCACGGTCGCCCAGCTAGCAAGCAATCTCGCCGTAGCCGAACTCTGCTTGTCAGGGGAGCTCGTCGACGGCATCGAGGCGATTCATCGCCAGCACCCCAATCCCGCGCCCTGAAACTTTCAGGAATTTGTTTTTTTAGTCATCTGGCCTCTGCCCGATGGCTGAGCGGGGAACTTTACACGCAACAGCCAGTCTTTTTAACGTGAGTCGCACTATGAAAAGTGCACTTCCTGTCACATTCCGCTTGACTCAAAACGGGGGATTAACCCATGTTTGGACGCCGCAAATCGATGGCCGATCAGGCTCGTATGAAAGCCCGCAAAGCCGCTGACAACGTCAATTTCGACGCCTTGGATGATTTGTTCGACGATATCGAGGAAATGGCGATCAATCGCCTGCAAGCATTGCGGGATCGTCTCAAAACCAGTGCCGGTCATTTTCGCTGGAACGATCTCAGCGGCTCGGCGCGGGACGAATGGGAAGTGGCCAGCGACAAGACTTCGCGCTATGTTCATAGTCATCCTTGGCAGGCGATCGGTGTGGTCGCGCTGGTGGTGCTGGCCGTTTCCAGCCTGAAATCCCGTTCTTGAACTGAACCCTTCCCTTTGGGGCGGGGACAAGGACTGCGCAACATGGCACAAGCCCCGTTTGGCGCCCAAATCCGACAGCTCTTTGCGCTCCTTGCGGCGACGGCTGGCACCCGACTCGATCTGGCGCGTCTGGAGATCGCCGAATGGCGCGGCCAGCTGGGTCGGGTCCTGATTTTTTCAGCGCTGGCGCTCATTACCGCATTTTTTAGTTTGCTGACCTTGGTGATCGCGGTGCTGGTGCAGTGTTGGGACACTTGCCGCGAGGTGGCGGCTTGGTCCTTGCCCGCTTTTTTCGGCATAAGCCTGCTGATGTCACTGATTGGTTTAAGCCTCGCGCTGAAACGGAGCCGGCGTTTTCTGCCCGCCACGATGGATGTGCTGCGCGAGGATCTGGAGAGCCTGAAGCATGACTAAATCCCGCATTTCCTCCCGCATGGCACGGGACGCTGAAAAAGCGCGGCTGGCCCGTCGTGCCGAACGCCAGCGAGGCCGACTGATCACCCAAACCCGGCATGTGAGCAGCAATCTGGATCCCCGCAGCTGGTTCGGCGGGCTCTTGTCACGGGCGGGCAGCAGCGCTGGCGCACAGGTAAGCGGACCCAGGTTTCATCCACTCCTCATCGGTGCGGTGGGCCTGATTCTGCCGCGACTGATCCGTCGTCACCCGGTGCTGCGCATGGCCGCGCTGGGCTGGAGTGCCTTCCAATTGGTGAGAGGCGCGCAAGGCGAAGATCGGCCCCTCCCCGCCAAATCCGGCACTTCCCTGTTTCGACGTCGCGGCTGACCGCACCTGCCAACAACCGCGACCTTGATCCTGCTCTGTTCCACGCCTTGCCTTGCCCTATCGAGCCCGCTATCGTTCGAAACTGCGGATGACGTGTCAATTTGCGCCCATCCGTAATCGATAACCCGAAGGAAGGAATCCTCGGGAAACGGGTGTTCATCAGGGATGATTAGCAATGAAAAGCGTGGTTTACGGAGCCGTCATCCTGCTGACGGCCGGGCTTGCTTATGTGGTGGGCCTGATGGTGTGGAGCGAACTACAGACGCGGGGTGATCGCTACTTCGCCCGCCCCTTGGCGGAGCGCCGCCGCTTTGTGAAGCGACTGCAGTGGCATGCGCGCTACATCCGCCCTGTATTTGAAGCCATCGCCAGCGTCATGCGTCTGAAGAAAATGCCGGTCATGCGCTACGGACAGGTGACCGGCCCGCTCATGATGTGCAGCAAGCAATCCTACGCGCGCACCAAGCATTACCAACCCGCAGCGGCGGATATCTTCATCGCCACCCAGATGAAATGCGGTACGACCTGGATGCAACAGATCGTGTTCGAGATCCTGCACGGGGGCGAGGGCGATCTCTCCGACGCCGGCTATCGCCACATGTACGCCCTGAGCCCCTGGATCGAGACCAGCCCGACTTCCAGCGTCTCCATGGAGAACGCCCCGCTGGTGGGCCCTGGGCGCAATCGCATCATCAAGACCCACATGCCCGCGCAGTTGATCCCCCATAGCAATGTCGCGAAATACATCTATGTGACCCGCCATCCGGTGAGCTGCTTCGCCAGTTGCGTCGACTTCATCCACAAACTGGGCGGGCCGCTGATGCCCGCGCGCCACGACCTGCTGGCATGGTATTGCAGCGACGACATGTGGTGGATGTCCTGGCCCGACCATGTGGAAAGCTGGTGGCAGCGCAGCCGGCAACACGACAATGTCTTGTTCGTGCATTACGAAGACCTGAAGCGCGATCTCGAAGGCGGTATCCGCCAGATCGCGGCTTTCCTGAACCGTCCGCTGAGCGACGCGGAAGTCGCCAAGGTTGCCCACAAGGCCAGCTTCGCCTACATGCGCGACCACGAAGATTATTTCGAGATGTTT
>JBATEM010000437.1:0-3108 GCA_049664005.1 Candidatus Macondimonas sp. | reverse complement strand
CCGTAGAAGCCGAACATGCTGGACAGGTTGACCAGATGGCCCTCCCCGGCGCGGCGCAGGTGGGGCAGGAAGAATTTGCAGCCATAGACCACGCCCCAGAAATTGATCCCGAACAGCCATTCGAAATCCTCCAGAGTATGGGTTTCCAGCGGGTCGGCCACCATCACGCCGGCGTTGTTGATGACGATGTGCACCCCGCCGTGGGCCGCCAGTACCGCGTCGGGAAAGGCGGCCATCTGAGCCTTGTCGGCCACGTTGACCGCATGGGTGCTCACTGCAACCCCATGGGTCTTGAGGGACGCTGCCACCGGCGCGAGCGCCTCGGCGTTGATATCAGCCAGCGCCAGCGCGCAGCCAGCCTGCGCCAGCCGGGTGGCCGTCGCCTTCCCAATGCCGCTGCCTGCCCCCGTCACCACCGCAATCTTGCCGCGAATATCTTGCATGAGTCTCCGCCTTCGTTACCGGCCGTCCCGAAAGGGGACGCCAGCTTGTTTTCAGTTCGGTTTCGAGCATGGCACGGGATTGCGACGGCGTTCAATCTCCACACTGCTGATGCGTTGATTCGGCGCGTCTCAAGGTCCGGCCAGAATCGCGACGCAGACCAGCAGCGTCAGCGCTTCACCGCGTTCCACCAGCGCACCGGCCAGGTCGCCGGTAAAGCCGCCCAGATGACGCAAGGCCGCGTGGCGCCAGTACAGCAGGAAGCCACCGGCCAGTAGCAGGATCGTGCCGGCCACCGCCGGCCCACACAGGATGGGAATCGCAAGCAGCGTGACCCCGAGGCTGGCAAGGCAGGCGCGGCGGTCGTGATGCCCGGCGAGGGCTTCCCCCAGTCCGCCCGCGCGAATGTAGGGCGTGGTGAGGAAAGCTGTAACGATCAAGGCCCGACCCACCAGCGGGGCGACGAGCAGGGCCGGGAATAATCCGGTGTTTGTGTCCAGCAGGCTCAACACGGTGGCCGTCTTGAGCAGCAGCACCAGCACCACGGCGGTGACCCCGGCGGGCCCCGCATTCGGATCCTTGAGTACGACAAGGCGGCGCGTGGCATCTCCTCCCGCGGCATCGGCATCGGCGGTATCGGCCAGTCCATCCAGATGCAGCCCGCCGGTCAGCCACACCCACAGCATCACCAGCAGGACGGCGCTGACCGCCGGCGCAGCGGGCAGGGGCAAGGCGAGCAGGGCGGAGCCGGCCCAGAGCAGCAGCCCGATCAGGGCCCCCACAGCGGGGTACCAGGCCAGTGAAGCGCCGATGGTTACAGCATCGTAGGCTGGCGGTGCGGGAACGGGCAGGCGCGTGAGGAAGCCCAGCGCTAGCCTGAATCCCTTCATGGGGTTATGGGGCCATGAGCCAGCAGGCGCGGCGATCCATCCCCGAGGATGAGCGTCGAGCGACAGGCATAGGGCACTTCGATACGCAGCATATGGGTGAGTGGCATGCCCAGCAACTGCGTCAATAGCACCCGGATCACCCCGCCATGGATGACCCACAGCCAAGGTCCGTCGGCCATCCGTTCGCGCCAATATTCAAAAGCGGCATGGATGCGGGCCGCAAAGACATCCATGGTTTCGCCCTGGGGTGGCGGATGACGCACTGGATCACGCCAGAAAGCCATCAGCTGCACGCGATCGTCGGCCAAAATGGCATCCGCCGTGCGTCCCTCCCAGACCCCAAAATCCAGTTCCTGCAAGCGGGGCTCGCGATGTACGGGAAGATCCAATTCGCCTCCCAGCGCTTCTGCAAAGGCCGCGCAGCGGCGCAGCGGAGAGGTCACGATGCCTTGCCAGGTCGGGAAGCCTGCAACGGCGGCGCGCATCTGGTCCCAGCCCACAGCACTCAGGGGGTCGTCCCGCCGGCCCCGGTACAGCGCGCCGCCCTCGGGCGCGCCGTGGCGCAGCAGCACCAGTTGAATGCTCCGTTCGTCATTTTCTGCGAGCATCGTGTCCTCCATCCGTGGGGCGCGGGCCAGTCATGGGCGCGGCCGGTTCCGTAAGCGGCGCCCACAACCGCTACGCATCCTGTGGCGCCGCCCCCTGCGCGTCGTTGTCGAAACACACCTGGGCGCCTCGAAAAACCCCTGTTTCGTCGTTCCTGAGAAAGCGGGAACAGAGTTAAATCAATAACATGAACGCCAGCCTTTGCGGGCATGACGGGTTTTTCGAGGTGCCCCTGAACCCTATCGCATGGGGGCGGTGCCGTCATGGTGATGGCACAAAACTGTTGACGGGGTTCGCCGTCCCGTCAAGACTGGCCCTATGGGCGTGACGGGCGCGGTTTGCACCTGTAGCGCGATCCTACCCCAAGAGGCGCGGTTTCGGCGCCTGGGCGGCGCGACAGTGGAGAAGGCACCGGGCACAGGGGCGCATCCCGACACCTGCAGGTCGACTGCTTGCCCCCTCGTGTGGTCTGCCGGGGCAGGTTTTGCGGAGGATCCCCGATCCTCTCGCGTTCCTGTTTTTAGAATGTCTCAGCCAATCGAACATTTGGAGATTGCCATGCAGATTCCCGTTGAGATTGCCTACCGCAACCTGGACAGCTCGCCAGCCATCGAGGATCGCATCCATCAGCGCGTGCGCAAACTGGAAAAGCTAGCGCCTGATCTCATCGCCTGCCGGGTGATGATCGAGGCGCCCCATGGCCACCATCATCAGGGCCGCATCTACCACGTGCGGGTGGATGTGACGGTGCCGGGCCATGAAGTGGTGGTCAGCCGCGATCCGGGCCAGCACCATGCCCATGAGGACCTCCATGTGGCGATTCGCGACGCCTTCGACGCCGTCGAGCGGCGGCTTGAGGACGTCGAGCGCCGCCGCCGCGGTCAGGTCAAGCAACACGAAGTGCTGCCCCACGGCCGGGTCAGCGAGATCGTCCCGGCGCTTGATTACGGCCGCATCGAAACACCCGACGGCCGCGACCTCTATTTTCACCGTAACGCCTTGGTGGAAGGCGACTTCGACCGTCTGGAGGTGGGCGATGAGGTGCGCTTCGTCGAGGAGATGGGCGAGCAGGGCGCGCAGGCCAGCACGGTGCACCCGGTCGGCAAGCACCACCCGGTGGGCTGAGCGCGGTGTGGCAGGTGGAGGCGGTGGTCGGCAAGATCACGCTGCC
>JBATEM010000436.1:0-3598 GCA_049664005.1 Candidatus Macondimonas sp. | reverse complement strand
TCGGCCGCGCCCTGCGGGCGATCGTCAACACCGAGGCCCTGGGCGAGCGCACGATCATCCTCGACTGCGACGTGATCCAGGCCGATGGCGGCACCCGTACCGCAGCCATCACCGGCGCCTATGTCGCCCTGCACGACGCCATGCGCCAGTTGGAGCGGCGCCGGGCGCTGGCGCGCTTTCCGCTGCATGGGCAGGTCGCCGCGGTCTCCGTCGGCATCTACCGCGGCACGCCGGTGCTGGACCTGGACTACGCCGAAGACGCTGAAGCCGAAACCGACATGAACGTGGTGATGAACGAGGCGGGCGGATACATCGAGCTGCAGGGCACAGCGGAGGGCCATGCCTTCCGTCCTGAAGAACTGGCCGGCATGCTGGATCTGGCGCGCGGCGGGATCGCGCAATTGCTGGAAGCCCAGCGTCAAGCCCTGGCGGAGGATCCGGCGTGCCGCGCGAAGTAATCCTGGCCACCGGCAATGCGGGCAAGCTGCGGGAATTTCAGGGCTTGCTCGCGCCCCTGGGTTGGACGCTGGTCCGCCAGAGCGAGCGCGGGGTCGTGCCCGCCGTGGAGGATGGCCTGACGTTTTTGGAAAACGCCCTGGCCAAGGCCCGGGCCGCCAGCGCCCAGACTGGCCTGCCGGCACTCGCCGACGATTCCGGGCTGGTGGTGGATGCACTGGATGGTGCGCCCGGCGTGCATTCGGCCCGCTACGCCGGTGCCGAGGCCAGTGATGCCGACAATATCGCCCGCCTGCTCGCCGTGCTGGCCGATACGCCGGAAGCCGAACGCCGCGCGCATTTCCATTGCGTCCTCGTCTATCTGCGCCATGCCGAGGATCCCGCGCCGCTGATCGGTCAAGGGCGATGGGATGGTTGCATCCTGAAAGCGCCGCAGGGCACGGCAGGCTTCGGCTACGATCCCGTCTTCTGGGTTCCGGAGCGGGGTTGCAGCGCGGCCGAGCTGGACGCCATGGAGAAAAACCGTCTCAGCCACCGCGCCCAAGCACTCAACGCACTGCGGAGTCAGTGGACAGGCACGGACCACTGAGCGCCCGATGTGCCCACAAGGACTGATCACTCTGCCGCCCCTGGCCGTTTACGTGCATCTGCCGTGGTGTGTACGCAAATGCCCCTACTGCGATTTCAATTCCCATGCGCGCAATCCGGCGCTCATCCCCGAAACCGACTACCTGGCCGCTCTGGAAGCGGACCTGCGGCAAGATCTCGCCTTGCTGGGTCCACCGCGTCCGGTGCAGAGCGTCTTCTTCGGTGGCGGCACGCCAAGCCTGTTTTCAGCCTCGGCCATCGACCGCATCATTCACAGCCTACGCGCCCACCTGCCTTTTGCGCCCGATGCGGAGATCACGCTGGAGGCCAATCCCGGCACCTTCGAGCAAGCCCGTTTCGCCGGCTACCGCGCAGCCGGCGTCAATCGACTCTCGCTGGGGATTCAAAGCTTCAATGACCGCCACCTCAAGTCCCTGGGCCGCATTCATGGGGGCAGCGAGGCGCTGCGTGCGGTCCATGCGGCCCGCGAGCTGGGCTTTTCCGGTCTCAATCTGGACCTGATGTACGGACTGCCCGGGCAAACCGAAACCGAGGCACTGGAGGATGTCGATCAGGCGCTGGCGCTGAATCCAAATCACCTGTCGCACTATCAGCTCACGCTGGAGCCCAACACGCCCTTCGCCATCCGGCCGCCCACCCTGCCACTGGGAGAAACGCTGTGGCGCATGGAGCGGCGCTGTCGGGTCCGGCTGGCGCGAGCCGGTTTCCGCCAATACGAGGTGTCGGCCTTTGCCCGGTCTGGGCATGCCTGTCGACACAATCTCAATTACTGGACCTTCGGGGATTATCTGGGGCTTGGGGCAGGTGCCCATGGCAAATTGACCGATCCCGGCTCAGGGCAGATCTGGCGGACGCGCAAACACGCTCACCCTCAACGCTATCTGGCCACCGCCAAAGGTCCGGAGCGACTGGCCGAGCACGCTGCTGTGGCGCCCATGATGCGGCCGCTGGAGTTCCTGATGAATGCCCTGCGGCTAACCGACGGATTCAGGCCGGAACTCTATGCGCGGCGCACCGGCCTGGATCCGGCCGCGCTGCTGAGCAAGCTGGCGCCGGCCCTGGCCGATGGCTTGCTGCGGTTGCAGGGCGGCAGCCTGATGCCAACCCCACGCGGGATGGCCTTGGTCAACGAATTGCTGTTGCCGTTCTTGGGTGATGAATCATCGCCATCCGCCTGATCAGCGCCGAAAAACCGCCCGTCGCCCACTGTTTTTCCCCGGCTTATGCACAGGATGGACCAAATCCAGGGGTTGACTTTTTTCGCTTCACAAAGCTTTCAACAAAATCAATAAATAAAAACAACTTATTGAAAAATAATGATTTTAAGAAAACGGTCATTTTATGACCAGGGGACCGAAACCCTTGTTTCTTGCGGCTTTCCACACCTTGCCCGCGCCTTGCCCACAAGATTATCCACAGGCAATGTGGACAACCCGCAGGCCCCCACTGATGATCCTCAACTACCGTGTTCCGCCGCAGGTGGGCTATCCTTGGCCCTTCGACCGTCCTCCCCCACCCCTGGATTTCCATACGATCCGCATGCATGCCGATGCCATTCTTCTCATGGCCAAAGCGGTCCTTCGCATTGAGGCCGAGGCCGTTGCAGCCCTCATCGACCGGATCGGCGAGGACTTCCTGCAGGCCTGTGAACTGCTGCTCCGCTGCCAGGGCCGGGTGGTTGTCATGGGCATGGGCAAATCCGGCCATATCGCGCGCAAGATCGCCGCCACGCTGGCCAGCACCGGCACGCCCGCGTTTTTCCTCCACCCGGCGGAGGCCAGCCATGGCGACCTGGGGATGGTGACTCGCGCCGATGTCGTGATCGCCCTGTCGAACTCCGGCGAAACCCAGGAGATTCTGGCCATCGTCCCGCTGCTCAAGCGCCAGGACATCCCGCTCATTTGCATGACCGGCCAGCCCCACTCCAGCCTGGCGCGCGTCGCAAGCGTGTGCCTGGATATCGCCGTGGATCAGGAAGCCTGCCCGCTGGGCCTGGCGCCGACTGCAAGTACCACCGCAGCGCTCGCTATGGGAGATGCGCTGGCCATCTCCCTGCTGGAAACGCGAGGCTTCACGGAAGCGGATTTCGCGCGTTCCCATCCGGGTGGCGCGCTGGGCAAGCGCTTGCTGTTGCGGGTGGAAGACCTGATGCATCGGCCGCCCCGCGTGCCGCAGGTCGCCTTGGGCACATTCCTGGGGGATGCCTTGCTGGAAATGACGCGGCAGGGCTTGGGCATGACCACGGTGGTGGACGACCAGATGCGCCTGCAGGGCATTTTCACGGATGGCGACCTGCGCCGCGCCCTGGCTGATGCCGTTGACCTGCAGCGAACGCCGATTGAAGCGGTCATGACCCGGCATGGCACGACGCTCGCCCCCGACGCGTTGGCCGTGGAGGCGCTGAATGTCATGGAAGCGCACAAGATCACCGCGCTGGTGGTGGTGAATAACACAGATCGCGTCATCGGCGCCCTGCACATGCACGATCTGCTGCGGGCCGGTGTGGTATGACGCAGACAGCGGAACTGCTTGC
>JBATEM010000435.1:0-3879 GCA_049664005.1 Candidatus Macondimonas sp. | reverse complement strand
GTTTGGGTCTGTGCCGGCGCCGCCGGTTTTCCGGCGGCAGGTTCCCGCGCCTTGGGTGTGCTGACGGGTGCTTCGGCGCCCGCTGCAGCGGACGGCTCGGGGGTTGTATCGGTCTGGGGTTCTTTCGTGGGAGCGTCCGCAGGCGCGTCATCGCCGGCGGTGGTCTTGAGGCTCACGATGGGTGTGCCTTGCGCCACCTTGTCGCCCACCTTCACCAGAACCTGGTCGACCGTTCCCGCGAAGGGTGCGGGCACGTCCAGGGCGGCTTTCTCGCTTTCCAGCGTGATCAGCGGCTGTTCGGCAGTGACGGTATCGCCCGGCTTCACCAGCACCTCCACCACATCGACGCTGTCGAAATCCCCGATGTCGGGTACCTGGATCTCGCGGGTCTCGCTCATGGGGCGACTCCATTTTGTGGTCGGGTGTTCCGGTTTGCGCCGCACCGGCGCGGGCCTGGATTCAAAGCAGCAGGCGACGGATGTCCGAGAGCATCTCGCTCAAGAAGCGCGTGAAACGGGCGGCTTCCGCCCCGTCGATGACACGGTGGTCGTAGGAGAACGACAGCGGCAGCATCAGCCGTGGCGCGAAGCTGCCGTCCTCCTGGTAGACCGGCTGCATGCGCGCGCGGGAGACGCCGAGTATGCCCACCTCCGGCGCGTTGATGATGGGCGTGAAGGCGGTCCCGCCGATGCCGCCCAGGCTGGAGATGGAAAAGCTCGCGCCCTGCAGGCGGTCCGGCTTGAGCTTGCGGGTGCGGGTCTGTTCGGCCAGTTCGGCCACCTCGCCGGCCAGCTCGAACACGCCCTTTTTGTCCACATCGCGCACCACCGGCACCATCAGGCCGTCCGGTGTTTCCACCGCCACGCCGATGTGGATGTAGCGCTTCAGGATCAGATGCTCGCCATCCGGATCCAGGGAGGCATTGACCTGGGGAAATTCCCGCAGTGCATGGGCGCAGGCGTCGAGCAGGAAGGCGATCAGGGTGAGCTTGACGCCACGTTTCTCGGCGCGCGCCAGGTTGTCCTTGCGGAAGGATTCCAGCTCGGTGATGTCGGCCTCGTCGAACTGGGTGACGTGGGGGATGTTGAGCCAACTGCGGTGCAGGTTGGGGCCGGAGCGGCGCTTCACGCGCGAGAGCGGTTGGCGCTCGATGGCGCCGAATTTGGAAAAATCCACCGCCGGGATGGGGGGAATGCCGCCACCCTTGTCGGCCTCGACGAGCTGCTGGCGCACGAAGGCGGCGACGTCCTCGCGCAGGATGCGCAGCTTGGGACCGCTGCCCGTTACGCGCGTCAGGTCCACGCCCAGCTCGCGGGCAAATTTACGGATCGAGGGGCTGGCATGGGGCAGGAAAGCCTGGGATCGATCCGGTTCAGGGTGGCCCGTACTGGGAGCCGGTGCACGCCCGGATTCCGTCGTATTGGGCCGTGGGGAATCCGCCGTGTCGCTCAATGTCGAGGCCTGGTCGGCTGCGGGTATGGCTTGTTCGGACTCGCCGCCAGCCGGCGCAACAGCCTTGGGCTGGGCGGGTGGCGACGTCTCCACCGAGGCGGAACCCGCTGTCTTCTCGGCACGTCCGGCTTCGCTGGATGGTTCAGCCTCCGGCTTGGGGGCGGCTTCTGCTTGATCAGGGCCAGCACCGTCAGTAGCGCCCGTTTCAAGGGTCACGATGGCGGTGCCCTGGGCCACCTTGTCGCCGACTTTTACCAGGACTTCCACGACCTTTCCCGGGAAGGGTGCGGGCACGTCCAAGGCGGCCTTCTCGCTTTCCAGCGTGATCAGCGGCTGTTCGGCAGTGACGGTATCGCCGGGTTTGACCAGCACCTCCACCACATCCACGCTGTCGAAATCCCCGATGTCGGGAACGGTCACTTCCTGGGTCTGGGCCACGGGCGTTCTCCTTGGCGATGGCGGGACGCTAGACCGTCCAGGGGGCGGGTTTTTCCGGGTCGATACCCAGTTCGGCCACGGCTTGGGTTACGCGTTCGACGGGCAGAGCGCCTTCCTCGGCCAGGGACTTGAGGGCAGCGAGGACGATGTATTCGGCATTGACTTCGAAAAACTCGCGCAGGGCCTCGCGGGTGTCTGAGCGGCCATAGCCGTCGGTCCCCAGCACCCGGTAGCGGCGCGAGACATAGGGGCGGATCTGCTCGGCGTAGGCGCGCATGTAGTCGGTGGCGGCGATCACCGGTCCCTGGGTGTCACGCAGGCAGGCATCCACGTAGCTGGCACGCGGTGGCTCGGCGGGATGGAGCAGATTCCAGCGCGCCACCGCCATGCCGTCCCGCGCCAGCTCGGTGAAGCTGGTCACGCTCCAGACGTCGGCCGCCACGCCGTAGCGTTCCTCCAGAAGGGCGGCGGCGCGCTCCACCTCGCGCAGGATGGTGCCCGAGCCCAGCAATTGGACGCGCGGGCCGTCATGCTGGCTGGTACGCAGGCGGTACAGGCCCTTGATGATGCCTTCCTCGGCACCTTCCGGCAGTGGGGGATGGGCATAGTTCTCGTTCATCACGGTGATGTAGTAGAAGACATCCTCGTGATCCACGTACATGCGCCGCATGCCCTCGTGCAGGATCACCGCCACCTCATAGGCATAACAGGGGTTATAGGCGATGCAGTTGGGGTGAGTCAGGGCGAGGATATGGCTGTGGCCGTCCTGATGCTGCAGACCCTCGCCGGCCAGCGTGGTACGCCCGGCGGTGCCGCCCAGCAGGAACCCCCGCGCGCGGCTGTCACCGGCGGCCCAGATGAGGTCGCCGACACGCTGGAAGCCGAACATGGAATAGAAAATGAAGAACGGGATCATGCTCACGGCATGGTTGCTGTAGGCCGTGGCGGCGGCCAGCCAGGAGGAGAAGGCGCCGGCCTCGGTGATGCCTTCTTCCAGGATCTGGCCCTTGATGTCCTCGCGATAATAGGCGAGCTGGTCGGCATCCTGGGGCGCGTAGAGCTGGCCGACCGGGGAGTAGATGCCGATCTGGCGGAACAGGCCTTCCATGCCGAAGGTGCGCGCCTCATCCGGCACGATGGGGACGATGCGCGGGCCGATGGCCTTGTCGCGGGTGAGCACGGTCAGCATGCGCACGAAGGCGGTGGTGGTGGACATCTCGCGGCCATCGGTGCCCTTCAGCATGGCGTCGAACAGCGCCAGTGGCGGCATGGGCAGGGTATCGGCGGTGCGCCGTCGGGCGGGGAGATAACCGCCGAGGCTGCGGCGCCGCTCCTGCAGGTAGGTGGCCTCCGGGCTGTCCGGTGGCGGGCGGTAGAACGGGGCGTCGCCGATCTCGGCATCGGAAATGGGGATGTTGAAGCGGTCGCGGAAAGCCTTGAGCGCTTCCTCGCCCAACTTTTTCTGCTGATGGGTGATGTTCTGGCCTTCACCGGCCTCGCCCATGCCATAGCCCTTGATGGTCTTGGCCAGGATCACCGTGGGCTGGCCGGTATGCTTCATGGCGGCGGCATAGGCGGCGTAGACCTTGTGCGGATCGTGGCCGCCGCGATTGAGACGCCAGATGTCCTGGTCGGTCATGCGTGAGACCATGGCCTTGAGTTCGGGGTATTTGCCGAAGAAATGCTCGCGGGTGTAGGCGCCGCCCTTGGCCTTGTAGTTCTGGTATTCGCCGTCCACCGCCTCTTCCATGCGCTGGCGCAGCAGGCCCTTGCTGTCGGCGGCCAGCAGCGGGTCCCAATAGGACCCCCAGATGACCTTGATGACGTTCCAGCCGGCGCCGCGGAAATCGCCTTCCAGTTCCTGGATGATCTTGCCGTTGCCACGCACCGGGCCGTCCAGGCGTTGCAGGTTGCAGTTGACCACGAAGATCAGGTTGTCGAGTTTGTCGCGTCCGGCGAGGCCGATGGCGCCCATGGATTCCGGCTCGT
>JBATEM010000434.1:0-2808 GCA_049664005.1 Candidatus Macondimonas sp. | reverse complement strand
TTCCGGATCCTGCGCAGCAAGCTGCGCTGGGGCAGCCAACCGATCCCCTGAGGCCCGCGCGGCATGCTGACACGCCTGGAAATCCGCAACTACACGCTCATCGACCACCTCGAACTGGATTTCGGGGCCGGTTTCTCCGCCCTGACGGGCGAAACCGGCGCGGGCAAATCCATTCTCATCGATGCCCTGGGTCTGCTGCTGGGCGATCGCGCCCGCACCGATCTGATCCGCTCAGGCGCCACGCGAGCGGAACTGAGCGCCGAATTCGACCTGCAAGCCCTGCCCGAGGCGGCGCGCTGGCTCAGTGACGAGGCACTGGACGATGGGGATGCCTGTCAGTTGCGCCGGGTGTTGCAACGCGATGGCAGTTCCCGGATCACCATCAACGGCCGCACCGTCACCGCGCTGTCCCTGCGCACCCTGGGACCGCTGCTGGTGGAAATCCATGGTCAACACGCGCACCAATCCCTGCTGCACAGCGCGGCGCAGCGCAGCCTGCTGGACCGGATCGGCGGCCACGATGCCCTGCTGGCTGCCGTGGAACACGCCCACGGCGAACTCAAGGAAGTTCTGGATGCGCTGGAGCACCTGCAGGGCACAGGAGGCGACAAGGGCCCGCAAAAAGAGTGGCTGGAGATCCAGATCGCCGAACTGGACGACTTGGCGCCGCAGGCCGCGCAATGGGCGGAGCTGGTTGCCGAGCACAAACGCCAGGCCCATGGCGAACGGCTGTTGGCGCTGGCGCAGGACGCCCTGGAACGACTCGGCGGCGAAGGGCCGCAAGCCCTGCGTCTGTTGCAGCAGGCCCACCGTGACATGGACGAGGCGCGCCGACTCGATCCCCGCCTGGATGAAATTGTCCTGCTACTGGATCAGGCGCTGATCCCCGCCCAGGAAGCCGAGCGGGCCCTGGCGCACTATCTGGCCGACACCCAGGTCGATCCCGAGCGCCTGGCCTGGCTGGAGGCGCAGATTGCGCGCTACCACCAGCTCGCGCGCAAGCACCATTGCCCGCCCGAGGAACTGGCGGACGCCCAGCTGCGGCTGCGCCAGGAACTGGTGGCCTTGGCGCACAGCGCCGACCGGCAGGCGGAATTGCAGGCTCGTGAGATCCAATTGCGAGCCGCGTATGCACAGGCCGCCGAAACCCTGGGCGCAGCGCGGCGCGGCACCGCGCTGCGGCTGGCCGGACAGATCGAGGAACAGGTGCGCGTGTTGGGCCTGCCTCATGCCCGCATCGCCATTGACGTGGAGACTCAACTCGATCGTCTCTCCCCGCATGGGCGGGAGCGTGTGGACATCACCGTCAGCATGAATCCAGGGCAGCCGCTGAAACCCCTGGCGCGCGTTGCTTCGGGCGGGGAACTGTCGCGTATCGCGCTGGCCATTGCCGTGGTGGCGGCGGCCCATGCCCCGGCGAGCTGCATGATCTTTGATGAAGTGGATGCCGGCGTCGGTGGCGCGGTGGCCGAGCTAATCGGCCAGCGCTTGGCGCAACTGGCGCGCCACGGTCAAATCCTGTGCGTCACCCACCAGGCCCAGGTCGCCGCGTTTGCCCGGCAGCATTACCGCGTGTCCAAGCAGGTGCGGCAGGATGAAACCCATGCCGTAGTTCAACGCCTGTCGGACTCGGAAACCACGGAAGAACTCGCAAGGATGCTGGGCGGGCGCACCATCACTGAACGCACCCGGGAGCACGCCCGTGAAATGCGTGCCCAGGCGCTTCAGTCGGATGTAACGGCGGTCTGATCGGCGTTGTCACCGGGCGCGGCGCCGGATGGCTTGTGTCGGCAATCCGGGCAAATGCCATAGATGTAGAGGCTGTGATCGGTCATCTCATAGCCCATGCGCTGGGCAATCGACGCCTGGCGCGCCTCGATGGCATCGTCCATGAACTCGTCCACGCGCCCACATTTCACGCACAGCATGTGGTCGTGATGGGCGCCCTGATTGATTTCGAAAACCGAGTGGCCGCTTTCGAAATTGAGGCGATTGACGAGCCCGGCGCTCTCGAACTGGGTCAGCACCCGGTAGACTGTGGCCAGCCCGATCTCCTCGCCTGAATCGAGCAGGGCCCGATAAAGATCCTCGGCGCTCATGTGGCGGGTGTCCCCCGCTTCGAGCATCTCCAGGATCTTGAGGCGGGGCAGGGTGACCTTCAGGCCGACCTTGCGAATATCCTTGGATTCCAATTTGGTGCGCTCCATTCCGGAAAACCCATCGTCACCCGGTTTGTTTTTCGCTAAGATGACGTGCCTCGAACGGACTGTGAGCCCCATGAAACGATTGATCCTGCCTTTGATTCTGACGCTCGGCGCCCTCTCGGGAGGATGCTTCGTGTACAAACCGGAGATTCGCCAAGGCAACTCGCTGGATCGTGCGGCCGTGGATCAGCTCGCGCCCGGCTTGACCCGGGATCAAGTGCAATATCTGCTGGGTCGACCCGTCCTCAAAAACCTGTTCGACGCCAATCGCTGGGATTACGTATTTTACCACCGGAACCGGCGTGATGAAGAAAAATGCCGTCTGACGGTGTTTTTCGAGCAGGATCGATTGGTGCGCATCGAACGCGAACCTGATGGCGCCGCCTTCGACGCCTGTATCGACCAGTCCGCCCGCATCAAACCCAACAAGTTCTGACGAAGCCCTAGAAAACTCGTTTCCGAACTCGAATACGGGGCGTTGCATTTGAATTCTCGCAGCGCTCGCCGCATCGGCTGATCCCCGATGCAGCGCTTCTTTCACACCCTCAAGACCGTGCGAGTCAGTGAACGGCTTATCCAGCCGGCGCGCCGCGCAGGCGGAGGC
>JBATEM010000433.1:0-4525 GCA_049664005.1 Candidatus Macondimonas sp. | reverse complement strand
CCATGCTCTCCATCGTGCTCACCGGTGCGGCGCTGATCCGCGAGCGCGAGCACGGCACCGTGGAGCACCTGCTGGTGATGCCGGTGACACCGCTGGAGATCATGCTGAGCAAGGTCTGGTCGATGGGGCTGGTGGTGCTGGTGGCGGCGACCGCTTCGCTGTTGTTCGTGGTGGGGGGCGTGCTGGCCGTGCCGCTGCAGGGTTCGATCGCCCTGTTCATGGCCGGCACCGCGCTGCACCTGTTCGCCACCACCTCCATGGGCATTTTCCTCGGCACCCTGGCCCGCTCCATGCCGCAGTTCGGCCTGTTGCTGATGCTGGTGCTGATGCCGCTGCAGATGCTCTCCGGCGGCTCCACGCCGCGCGAGAGCATGCCGGAGGCCGTGCAGTTGTTGATGCTGGGCGCGCCCAATACCCACTTTGTCATGCTCGCCCAGGCCATACTCTACCGGGGGGCGGGATTTGCCGTGGTGTGGCCGCAGTTTCTGGCCCTCGTGCTCATCGGCGCTGCACTGTTCAGCCTCGCCCTGGCGCGCTTTCGCCGCACCATTGGGGCCATGGCTTAGGGGCGATACCGCCATCCTTTGGCTCATGCAGGCCAAAGGGCTTGGCGGATTGGTTGCGGCGCGGCTATTCCACGCCCAGTTTCTTGAGGCGGTAGCGCAGGGCGCGGAAGGTGATGCCCAGCGCGCGGGCGGTTGCGGTGCGGTTCCAGCGGTGGGCTTCGAGGGCTTGCAGGATGGTTTCCCGCTCGATGTGTTCCAGGGCGCCATCGAGATCGGCGGGCGCCGGGGCGGCACGGGGCGGCGACGACCGCGCGTCGGGGGCAGGCCGCTCTTCATGGGCCGCCAGGGGCATGCTGGCCGGGGAGTCGGTGCCGGGCAGCTGCAGGTGTTCGGTGGCGATCACGCGGCCGTCGCACAGGGTGTAGGCGCGCTGCAGGATGTTCTCCAGCTCGCGGACGTTGCCGGGAAAGGGGTAGGCGTGCAGCGCGCGCCAGGCGCCTTCCTCCATTTTGGGCGGGGGATCGCCGGCGATCTGACGCAGGATGTGGTCGATGAGCTGGGGCAGGTCCTGGCGGCGCTCGCGCAACGGCGGCACGCGCAGCTCGATGACATTGATGCGGTAATAAAGATCCTGGCGGAATTGGCCGGTCTGAAGCATGTGTTCCAGCGGTTTGTGGGTGGCCGAGAGCAGGCGCACGTCCACCGGCACTTCGCGATTTTCCCCGACCGGACGCACGGCGCGCTCCTGGATGGCGCGCAGCAGCTTCACCTGCATCGGCAGCGGCAGTTCGGCGACCTCGTCCAGGAACAGCGTGCCGCCACTGGCGGCGCGGAACATGCCGAGATTGTCGCTCACCGCACCGGTAAAGCTGCCTTTCTTGTGGCCGAACAGCTCACTTTCCATGAGCTCCGTGGGCAGGGCGCCGCAGTTGACCGGGACAAAGGCGGCATCCCCCCGGCTGCTCTGGGTATGGATGAGGCGCGCCACCAGTTCCTTGCCGGTGCCGGATTCGCCGCTGATATAGATCGGCGCCTGGCTGCGCGAGACCTTGGCGATCATGCCGCGCAGCCGGCGCATGGGTTCGGAGTCGCCGAGAAGGACGTGGCGGGTGCGGCGCTCGGGTCGTGGGGCGCCGTGGCCCTTGAGGGCGGTGGTGACCAGGGCGCGCAGGACTTCCAGATCCACGGGCTTGGACACGAAATCATAGGCGCCCGCCTTGAGCGCCTCGACGGCCAGCTCCACATTGCCGTGAGCGGTAATCACCGCGATGGGCAGCTCGCTGTTGGCGCCGCTGACCTCCCGCACCAGGTCAATGCCGCTGCCGTCGGGCAGGCGCATGTCGGTCAGGCACAGGGCATAGGTATGCCTGGCCAGGAGCTGGCGCGCCTGGGCCAGGTTCACGGCCTTGTGGCAGCTCAGGCCCATGCGCTCCAGGGTCATTTCCAGCAGGGTCAGGATGTCCGGTTCGTCATCGACGATGAGTATGGTGGGGCGGGGCTCCTGCATGGGGTCAATCCTTTTTGAAGTCGGCGTCGGGCAGGGCGATGCGGAATCGGCAGCCGGTTCCGGCATGGGCCACTTGCGCCAGACTGGCGTCGTTGAACTCGCACAATTCCCGTGACAGATACAGTCCCAGTCCTGTCCCGCTGCGACTGGTGGTGAAGAACGGCTCGAACAGCCGGGCTGCCGCGTCGGGCGCAATGCCGGGACCGTTATCCGTCACATGCAGATGGATTCGGCCGCTGCCGGGAATTCTTTCGCATCCGATCTCGATTCGTACCGGACCCTGGGCGGGTCGGCCGTGGCGGCGGGCATTGTCCAACAGGTTGGTCAGGACCTGAGACAGGTGTCCGGGGTCCATGCGCACCTGCAGATCGAGGGGCGGGAGTTGCAGATCGATCTGGGCCTCGTTGGGATCCAGCCCTTCGCCGTAGTGAGCGATGAAGGTGTCGAGCCAATCGGCCAGTGGCAGGATTTCAGGGGTCGAGGGGCGCTGGCGGGAGAGCTGCAGGATGTCGGTGATGATGCCGTTGATGCGTCCGGCATGGTGGCGCACGATCTCCACCAGGCTTTGGTTCTGAGCGTCCAGCACGGTCGATTCGCCCAGCAGCGCGGCGGCATGGCTGATGGCGGAAAGCGGGTTGCGGATTTCATGGGCGATGCCGGCGGTGAGCCGCCCCAGCGCGGAGAGTTTCATCTCCTGCATGCGGGCCTTGGCCTGGCCCAGGTCTTCTAGGGTGATAAGGGTCATGGCGCCCTCCTGCCCCAGCGGGGTGAAATGGATGACGTATTCGCGTTTGCTTTCCCCCGCTTGGAATAGCGGGGCGCCCTCAAGGGGAAGCACGCGCCAGCGTGTCCACAGGCGTTCCAGATCGGGGGACAAGCTGGCCAGGTCGGTACCCGGGAGAGCGGGTCCGAGGATGTCCCGGGCCTGGGCGTTGGCGAGTCGCACCCGGCCGCGTGGACTGACCACCAGGACGCCATTGTGTAGCCGATCGATGATCACCTCGTTGAGTCGGGCCAGATCGGCCAGTTCCCGGCCCGCCCGGTTGGCGAGTCGGGTGCTGTCGTTGGCGCGGCGCGTCAGGACATTGGCGCCCCAGGTGGCGCCAAAGGCGGCGGCTCCCAGCAAGCCGGCATGAGGCCAGGCCACGGTCCCCCATCCGTACAATTGGGCAAGCAGCGCAATCCCCAGGACATGGAAGCTGGCCAGGGCCGCGTAAGACAGCGCCTGCCGCGAGGGCATGACCAGGCCGGCGCCGACGCAGGAGAGCAGCAACACCAATCCCAGCCCGCTGCCCAGCCCGCCGGTGGCCAGGATCAGCGCGCAAATCCAGGGCAGGTCCAGGCCCAGTTGCAACCAGGCCTGCACTTCCAGGCGAGGTTGGCGCCGCAGCAAGGTGAGCATCCAGAGCCCGCCCAGGGCGATCTGGGCACCGAGCAGGCTGGAAAAGGGCGGCTGAACCGGCAGCTCCAGATGACCCACAACCGCGATCCAGGGCAGGCCCAGCAGCAGCCCCGCGAAACCGATTCGAAACAGGTTGAGCAACACCAGCAGCCGCCGTTCGGCCCGGGCCGGCTCGGCAATGGGCTCCAAGCGGGGCCAGGCGCCAGTGGCGAGGATCGGATCGGTCATGGACATGGGCGGATTCCGAAGAGACGGGATTTTGACGGCAAGATCTGTTGGGGGCTATACAGCAAGAATTACGCCTGAATGCCCGACTGGACACTGCCCGACTGAGCTTGGCGGCCCGGGTCAAGTGGCGCAGAATACAAGCCCGCCCGTTTTCCCACGCCCCAGGAGGGTCCCGCCCGATGAATCTCCATGAATACCAGGCCAAACAGCTTTTTGCCGAATTCGGCATCCCGGTGCCGGAAGGCCAAGCTGCCACCGATCCCGCCGGCGCACGCGCAGCGGCCGAAGCCCTGGGCGGAGGGCGCTGGGTGGTCAAGGCGCAGGTGCATGCCGGCGGGCGCGGCAAGGGCGGCGGTGTGAAACTGGTGGAAAGCCCGCAGGCGGCGAGTGAGGCGGCGGCGGCCATGCTGGGTATGCAGCTGGTGACGCATCAGACCGACGCCAAGGGGCTGCCGGTTCATACCGTGCTGGTGGAAAAGGCGGGCAGCATCGCCCGCGAACTCTATGTCAGCCTGCTCACCGACCGGGCCAGCGAGAGCGTGGTGTTCATGGCCTCCGCGGCGGGCGGCATGGACATCGAGGAGGTGGCCGCCAGCACGCCGGAAAAGATCATCACCGTGACCGTGCCGCCTGCCCAGGGCTTTTCGTCCTACCAGGCTCGGCGACTGGCCTTCGGCATGGGCCTCGCGGGTGAGGAAATCCCGCAGTTCGTGGCCATCGCCAAGGGACTCTATGACCTCTACGTGGCCAGCGATGCCAGCCTGATGGAGATCAATCCCCTGATCGTGACCGATCAAGGCCGGCTCATGGCGCTGGATGGCAAGATCAACCTGGACGACAACGCCCTTTACCGCCAGCCGCGACTGGCGGCCTGGGAAGATG
>JBATEM010000432.1:0-1752 GCA_049664005.1 Candidatus Macondimonas sp. | reverse complement strand
GCTGCAGCGCATGCGGACTGCGTCCGAAATGATCGATGGCGAGGGGATAGCCCTGGACTTTCAGCATCTGCGAGAGACCGAGCACGCTTTTGAGGTTGGATTCGACCTGCTCCTCGGCAATCTGCAGATAGAGTGGCGCAGGCGTTGCGGTTTTCGGGAGATGCGCTTTCAGCCAATCCACTGTATCCGCGGCCAGGATACTGGCACCCGACAGCTTCACGAACAGCCCTTTTTGACGGAGATCTCCCCGTTGATCGTCCAGCACGCCCAAGGCGTGACTGAGTACCCAACGGTCCAGTTCCGTGGCGATGCCGGTTCGTTCTGCAGCGGGCCAGAAGTCGGTTGGCGAGAGTTCCTGCCCCCGCTCATCCAACATCCGCAAACGCACCTCGTAATATTCCGCTGCGCTGTCATTGAGCGAGGAAATCGGTTGGTAGACCAGCCTCAGGGTATTTTGACTCAAGGCCTGACGTAGCCGCTCGGCCCAGGCGGCATCGACCTGCTGGGTGGCCGCGATGGGGTTGTGTAATTTGGCCAGGCCCACCTGCAGGCGCGCACTGCGCGCATCCGCGGCGGCACGCTCGGCTTCCAGTAGTGCCGATTCCAGTGCGATCTCCTCTTCACTTGGCCATTCCCGCAGGCCAAAGATGCCCCGTATCACCCGGCTCTGCGCGCCGACCTCCACGACCTGCTGAGTCAGTTGCGCCTGCCAGCGCACCGCTTGGGTCTGCGCTTCCTTGGTATTTGACGCGGTGTAGACCGCGGCCACCCAGAAATCCCGCAGTCGAATCGCCACACCACCCTCAGGCAGCAGCGCCTGGAGTGCCTGAACATAGGCCTGCGTTGCAGCCTCGCAGGCGACATAGCCCACACTGGGCAGCAGTTCCGGTAGCTCGTCCAGTTGCACGGCAAGCAGGAAGCGGGAACCGGTTGCTGGAACGGGCTGTGCCGCCAGGCGATGGAGGTTGGTCGCAAACTGATGGGGTCCGATGGGCTGTTCAGCCGGGGGTGCGGCCCGCAGTTGCTCGTAACGGCTTTCCAAGTCAGCGAATTGAGTGTGGATGCGGGCCAGATCCTGTTCCAGATGCGCCAGGTGTTGCTGCTGCCGCAAGCCTTCGGCACGAGCCTGGACCAGTTCCCGTTCAATCGCAGGATCGGATGGCGGCGCGGGAATCAGGATTTGCACGGCTGCTTGGTCGCCAGATTGCGCCCATCCCAGATGCCACTGCATGGCAATTGTGCTGCCATCGGCTCGCCGTCCAGTAACGGCAATGGCGTCCCTGGGCAAACGTCCTTGCTGGGCCTCCCGCAAACAACGCTTGACCGCATCCCGGGAAGCGGGTGCGATCACATCCATGACCGGACTGCCCTCCAAAGCCGTCGGCGCGTCGTAACCCAGCAACCGAGCGTAGGCAGGATTAACGTGCAGATGGACGCCTTCAGCAACCCAGGCCATGGGGTCGGAGGTATGGGTCACGAAATGTTCCAATTGGCTGCGGTATTGCGTCGCTTCCTGTTCCAGTATGAGTCGCTGTTGGGCCGCTTGGGTCAGGCTCACCTCCCGCAGTGCAACGGCGGCCAGTAACGCGCCGCCGCCGCGGTCGACCAGGTGGGCGGCGCCTTGAGCAAGGGCGGCTGCCATCCGCGAGGAATCCGGACTGTCGCTCAAGGCGATGACGGGGATCGGCGGCTGGCAACTCATGGCCCGCGCCACAGCGTCCTCCAGGGAAACCGGGCCATTTGCTTCGGGGC
>JBATEM010000431.1:0-1728 GCA_049664005.1 Candidatus Macondimonas sp. | reverse complement strand
TCCGTTGCCGATCGCTACGCCCAACCCAATCTGGCGGGTCTTCTGGCGCTGTACGAACAAAACCATGCCGTGCTGGCCTGTCTGCTGGGCACCATCGAGCCTTATCCCTGGGGCGCCGTCGCCCGATCATCCCCGGCATTGCCGGCGCTGTATCTGTCCGTGCTGCAGCGCGATCGCTTCACCACGACCTATCACCTGACGCACTACTTCGGTGAAACGGGCGACCCCCAGGCCATCCCGGATCTGCAGTTGCGGGTGTATCACGATGCCCGGCAGTGCGAGGCGATTCCAGATCCCGTTCCGGAAGCAAGGCGCGGCAAGCCGCTGATTCCCCTATCTGAACGTTGGGCAATCAATGTTCTCCTGAATAAATGGCTGCGCTATTGCGTGGATCAGGGCTACCGGTTTGGGGCAGCCTTTCCCTCCGTTCCTTTCCCGCCCATCATCGTGCCGACGCCAGGTCAGGAGTGATGGCGCACTTCTCCCCATCCCATCGGCTGCGCTAAAGTCCACCAATTATGACAAGGCCAGGGCGATGGCAAGCGTCGATTCGACCGCTCCAACCCGAACCAACGGCACGTGACACAAGGAGAACGGCAGAATGGCCAAACGGGTAATCAATGGCATCGCCGAACTGAAAGAGATGGTGGGCCAGGAGGTCGGCGTCAGCAATTGGGTGGAGGTCACCCAGGAGCGCATCAACCAGTTTGCGCAGGCCACAGGGGACAACCAGTGGATCCACACCGATCCCGAGCGCTGTCGCTTGGAATCCCCCCATGGGGTGCCCATCGCCCATGGCTATCTGACCATCGCACTGACGCCCGCCCTAGTGGATGAGGTCCTCCAGATCAATGGGATGCGCATGGGGGTGAACTACGGCATGAACAAGCTGCGATTCACCGCTCCCGTCCCGGTGGGCAGTCGCATCCGCGTGCGCGTAACGCTGAAGGGCGTGCGCGAGATTGCCGGCGCGATCCAGACGGTGACCCAGCTGAGTGTGGAGCGGGAAGGGCAGGAAAAGCCCTGCTGCATGGCGGAAACCCTGAGCCTGTACTACCCCTGAGGACGCACCGTGGCCGATGAACTGCCGCTTGCCACCCGCACCATTGCACTGCCCGAAACACGGCTGCTGGACGTGCTGGCGGGCTTGCTGGAGCGCCGGGGAGCGATGATCTGGCGTTGCCCCATGGTGGCGATCCTCGATCACCCGAATGAGGCGGCAGTGCTTCAATGGCTCCGCGAATTCATCCAGGATCCTCCGGCGCTGACCATTCTGCTGACCGGCGAGGGGCTGCGCCGCTTGCTGGGGTTTGCTGAACGCGCCGGACTCACGCGGGAATTTGGCGAAGCGTTGGCACGCCAACCGATGTTGGTGCGCGGGCCGAAGCCGGCGCGAGTGCTCAGGGAACTGGGCCTGGATGCGCGTTGGAACGCAGCTGCGCCCACTACGGCCGGGGTGATCGAGACCTTGCAGGGCATGATGCTGGCGGGCCAGACGGTCGGCGTCCAGTTGTATGGCGATGAGCCGAACCGGCCCCTCATGGCAGCGCTGCAACAGGCCGGCGCCGTGGCCCGACCGGTGGCGCCCTATGTCTATGCGCCCAAGTCCGACGATGACCAGATTGTCGCTCTGATCCATGCCCTGGACCAGGGCCGCATTGACGCCATCGTCTTCACCAGCCAACCCCAGTACCGGCGGCTGCGGGACGTGGCCCAGCGTCATGGCCT
>JBATEM010000430.1:0-9612 GCA_049664005.1 Candidatus Macondimonas sp. | reverse complement strand
GCCCTGATCCATCTGGTCACGAAACCCATTCGAACGCAGGTGGCTGAGGGAGAGGTAGTAATCCCCGTCGCCCACCACACCGCCCGTTGCGATTTGCGCGCGGCCGGTGTCGAAGCTGCCGCCTTCCAGACGCAGCTTGAGGCGATCGGCATCGCGCCCGGTGGGGCTGACGAAGTTGATCGCGCCGCCCAGCGAGGCAGCGCCATACTCCAGCGCGTTGGCGCCCTTGTAGACTTCGATGTACTGGAAGGCGAGGGGGTCGATGTCTTGGAAGTCGCCGCCGCCGTCCGCCAGGTTGATGGGGATGCCGTCCTGCAGCAGGCTGATGCCGCGCAGATGGAAGGTGCGCGACAGGCCCGATCCGCGGATGGAGAGGCGCAGTTCCTCGGCATAACGGGGTTGGGCAAACACGCCGGGAACATAGTCCAGCATGTCCTTGATCGTCGCCGCGCGCGTGTCTTCATAGGATTCGGCGTCGACTACCGCCGCGCCACCGGGAATCTGTTCGATGCGCTCGCGGGCCTGGGTCGCACTGGGCACAGTGAGGCTGCCGCCCGTGCCGGTCACCGTGACCTCGGGAAGTACGGCCGCCGGCGCGACAGGTGCTGTTTCGGCCTGCGCGCCGCTGGGGGGCAGTACCGACAGGGCGGCCAGCAGCCCCAGTGGCCAGGGGGGCATCGAATTCATGGGAAGTCCTTTTCCAGTTTGAGGGCGTGGCGATTCTCCCTGAATTTCCAGTGGCTTGGCGCAAGTGCGACAATTTGTCGCAGGCAGCGCGGATGCTTCTGTCGGCGCTGCGTGACGCCGCGTGTGCATCGCCAGCGAGTGGTCGGCCGAGCGCACTTGCAAAGCAGGGTGGATCGCCGCTTGAACCTTGGCGGCGCTTGTCTCAAGATAGCGACGGCGCATGTGCGCTGTGTCGAGGTTCCAACCCTATGGATGTGCCCCAACGATGGGCGAGTGCATCTCCCACCATTCCCGCCTTTGCCGTCCGTGATCTGTCGAAATCCATCCGCTTCTACGAACAGGCCCTGGGGCTCGAATTGGCCCAGTTGCTTGATGCCGGACGCCGTGCGCTGCTGTGTCATGGCGATTGGCAGCTCCTGCTCGCCGAAGAGATCAACCCTCATCCCCAGTCGGTGCAAGTCCAGGTGGCCGAGGCCGAATCCCTGTACCGGCGCTGCAACGCGGCCGGCGCGACGGTTGCCGGTTACCTGCGCCGTGCCGCCGATGGCCACCGCCATTTCGAGATCGAGGATCCCGATGGTCACCGCCTCCGCATCGATGAAGAAACCATGCCCTGAGCGATCATCCCGCGCCGGTGCCTGATCCGGTCTGCCTCCACCATGCACGACGTCAAGGAACGACGCCATGAAGGACGCGCTTTACCATCGCGAAGGGGATTTTTACGTCCCCAGCGAGCGCACGAATTCCCCCTGGGACAGCCGCCTGCTGCACGGCGGCGCCATCGCCGGCCTGATGGCCCATGTGATCGATCGGCATGAGCCCGATCCGGAATGGCGCGTCCTGCGCCTCACCAACGATCTGTGCCGTCCCGCGCCGCGCGTGCCGATCCAAGTCATCACCGAAACCCTGCGCGCCGGCCAGCGCATCGCCATCATCCAGGCGCGCATGCTGGCCGAGGGCAAGGAAGTCGCGCGTACTACAGCGCTCAAGGGCCGGGTGCAGCCGATTACCCTGCCTGAGCATGCCGTGGTGGCCGGTGGCGTTCCGACGGGGCCAGAGGGGCTGACGCCGGAGGGCTTTCTGGGCGGGCGGGGTCAGCCCGGCAAGCGGCCGCCGGGGCTGAATGCGGCGCTGGAAATGCGCCGCGTGTCCGGCTTCACTTTCCAGGGGGAAGGCACGGCCTGGCTCCGCATCGAGGCGGACGTGGTGGCCGACGAACCCACCACGGCGGTGAGCTACATGGGGATGATGTCCGACTTCGGCAACGGCATCGGCCAGCTCTACCTGGGCGGCAAGATGGGCTGCATCAATGCCGACATCGACCTGCACCTCAACCGCTATCCGGAAGGGGAATGGATCTGTCTGGAAAGCCGCACCCACATGGAACCCACCGGGCTCGGCACCACCCACACCCGGCTGTTCGATACCCGGGGGCCCATCGGCCGGGTGGATCAGTCCCTGGTGCTGCGTCCAATGCAGTTTCTGGGTTAAGCCATACCGCTGCCGCGCCGATAGGCTGGGAGGACTGAACTTTACCCAGGGGCAGAGCAGCATGAAACGCTGGATCATGGTGGTGTTGGTTAGCGCGGCGGCCTGGCAGGCTTACGGCCGTTACGCATCATCCCTCCCAACGAACCCGCACGCGGGACTTGCCACCGAGGCCGGAAGGACCCAGCCGGTGGCGGCTTCCTCAGCGCAGCAAAGTGCATCGGCGATTCCCAACTTCGCATGCGATGGCCGCACCCATTGCTCACAGATGACGTCCTACGAAGAAGCGAGTTTCTTCCTCAGCCACTGCCCGGGCGTAAAAATGGACGGGGATCACGACGGCATTCCCTGCGAGCAGCAATGGGCTTCCCCCGAAATGTCATCGTCCGATGCGGACGAAAGCGGGACGCATTTGCGGAGAGGAAGACGGTGAACAAACGCCACGTCAATCGTCATCCCCGCATCATCACGCAGCGATGGTGAGCTTTACTTGTCAAGTCGATGGACACCGCTGGCGGATGTTCGATTTGACCGTCGTAAAAGAACGCTGCGGCGATTGATTGCGCAATAATTCGTGCGGCGCACATTTTTGTCTGAGGCCAAGAGTCGCCGAACGATGGCGGGTGCCGAGGCTCGGATTCCCCACGCGGCAGGTCGCATCGATGTTGCTTTTCGGATCGATTGTGCGTCCGCTCAGCGGTGGGTTCTTGATGTTCCTGCTGCAACACAGCGTGCTGATCAAATCAGCGCAAGTCCCGGAATCCGCAGCAGCAACGCCGTCAAGGCTCCTGCGAGCAGGGGCAGCGGCAGGGACACGATCCAGCGCAGTGCCACGAAACGCGCGCCCATCAGCGGCAGCTCGAAGCTCAGGACGCGATGCAGGGCCAATACCGACCAGGCGGTCATCAGGGCCACCATCGGCGCCGGCGCCATGCCGGCCTGCTGCAAGAGAATCACAAACGGAAAGCTGACCATCGGCCCGCCCGGCAGCAGGGCGCCCAGGCCACTGGCCAGCACGATTCCCTGCCAGCCGCTTTGGGGCCCCAACAGGTTCGCCAGCGTCTCCCGGGGCAGCAGTTCGCCCAGCAGCGAAGCGGCCATGAGCGCCAAGGGCAGGCGCAGAGCGATCAGGCGCAGCTGTTGCCATGCCTCGCTCGAGGCTTGTCGATGCAGGCCGGTACCGCGACGCTGCGCCAGCAGGATCATGACCCCCAGCAGCAGGGCCAGGACGCCCAGCGCTTGCGCGTTCATGGCGCCGACTCCGCTTTGCCGCGGCGATCCAGGCGGGTGATCGCATAAGCGGCAAGCCAGGGCAGGGGCAGGGAAATGACCCAGCGCAGCAGGGCAAAACGCCAGCCCAGCCAGGGGATTTCCCACACGATCATGCGGTGCAGACCCAGCACCGACCAGGCGGTGAGGAAGCCCACGCAGGGCGCCAGCGCGGCGCCCGACTGACGCAGGGCCAGCACGATGGGGAAGGCTGCGAAGGGGCCGCCGGGCATCAGGGCGCCAGCCAGACTCGCCAGTCCGATGGCGCGCCATCCGCGTCCACGGCCCAGGTGCGACTCCACCCAGCTGCGCGGCAACAGGACTTGCGCATAGCCCGCCAGCAACAGCGCCATGAGCACGATGGGCGTGACCGAAATCAACAGGAAGAGTCCTTTTTCCAGTCCCTGCCAGAGACCGGCAAGGCCGGTTTGGTGATACAGCAGTCCGCCGCAAGCCAGGAAAAGGCCCAGGAAAAACAGCGACATACTGTCCGGTCGGCGCGAGTTGGAGGAGCGAGGTGCGGGCATGAGGGGACAATCCGGAGCGAGGAGGCGTGGTGGGCGCCATGGGGATGGCTTGCGTTCTTGAGCGGCTGGATTAGTCTCAGGGGGAGGTGATGCATTCTGGCATGGCAGGAGGCCTGAACCAATGCAGACGGGTTCGCTGGCGTGGTGGATGACGGTGGATCGTGCGCGTGAGCGCGCGGAAACGGCGGGTCTGTTGGCATCTCCGGCCACGCTGGTGCCCGGTGCTTGGCGAGGCTCGCCCTATCTGGTTCGGTGGAACCATGAGGCGTTTTTCCCAGTCCCCATGTCCGCGGCATCGCCGGCACCGGCGGTGCCGGTCACTGGCGGCATGGGATCGGCTTCCGGGATGGCAACTCATCGTGCGGAGCTGGTGCGGGAGCCGCTGCTGCGAGGTCAACTGCGTCTGATTCGTCAGCAACAACGTAAGCGCCAAGGCCTGGATGCCGATGATTTCGCGCTGTTGTGGCGTTGTCTGCAAGGGCGTGATGCCTTGGGGTTTTTCCGGGCATCCTCGAGCCCGCGAGTGGGCGCGCGGCGGGATCTGGAATTGGCGCCGCTGCCGCTGCATCCCCTGTCCGGCCTTCCGGTTGCCAGCGCCCTGCTGCAAGCCGATTTGCGCCATGGCTTTGGACGTGTGCCGTTGTGGCCTTTCCCGCATCTCGTGGCGGCGGTTGCTCCTGATTGGCTGGCACAGCCGGACCGCGGCGGCCGGATCGCCTGGGTGCTGTATCTGCGCATGCGTCGCGCGCTGCAAGGGAAATCCGGGGCGGGTGACGGCCACCTGCTGGCAACCCGCCGCTGGATGTGGCTGGTGCCCAAGCCGGCTGGCGCGGTGCTGGACTATGCCGGGCTGATGTCGGTGCGCTCTCCGGCGCAATGGGAAGGATTGATGCGCCGGGGACCCTGGGCCAGTCTGGCAGACGGTGGCCTGGCTGTTGTGGCGGAACAGGAAGCGGGTCTGTGCGGGTGAGCGTGGATGTCTGCGTGGTGCCCATGGGGGTGGGGGCTTCGGTCTCCGCCGAGATCGCCCAGTGCGTGGAGATCCTGCAACGTCACGGCCTGCATCCCCGTTCCCATCCCTTTGGCACCGCGGTGGAAGGGGAGTGGGATGCTGTATTTCAGGCCATTCGGGCCTGCCACGAAGCCCTGCACGCGGCAGGCGTTCCCCGCCTCATGACCACGCTCAAGGTCGGCACCCGGGTGGACAAGCCCCAGAGCCTGGACGATAAAATGCGCGCTCTGGCCGACCGCTTGACCCCTCTGCCTCCCTGAGGCAGGGCGGCTTGCCGGAACGCCGCTTCTCGCCCTGGAATCCCATGTCGACTGCTCCCGATGCCCATGGCATCCGCAATGCCCAATTCCGCCAGCTCATCGAAGCACTGGAAAGCCTGGAGCAGGCCCGGCTGCCCGCCGATCGGGCGCTGGACCGGTTTTTCCGGGCCCGGCGTTTTCTGGGCGGTCGCGATCGCCGTTTCATCGCCGAGGGGGTGTTCGGGGTGTTGCGGCGGCAACGCTTTTTCAGGCATTGCCTGCAATGCGTTGCCGGGAAAGCGGCCCCGGCGGCGGATCTGGCGGGTTTGTATCTCCTGACCCAAGGTTGGTCGGAGCGGGCGCTGGCCAGTCTGTTGTCGGCCCCGGAGGCGGCGCGATTGGGCAGCGCTTTGCGCGCGGCGCAGGCTGAAACCTTGCCGTTTGCCATTCGCCATAGCCTGCCCGACGCCCTGGCTGATGCCATGGTTCACGGTTGGGGGGCCGCGCAGGCCGAGAGCCTGGCGATCGCCCTGGCGGGAACCGCGCCGCTGGATCTGCGGGTCAATACGCTGCGCACGGATCGGGATGCCTTGCAGCAGCGCCTGGCCGGCGCCGGCATTCACCTTCAGCCCACGCCTTATGCGCCGCACGGCTTGCGGCGGGCGGATCGGGCGGCCTTGTTCCAGGCGCCTGGATTCCAGGAAGGTGCCTTTGAGGTGCAGGACGAGGGCAGCCAGTTGCTGGCCTGCCTGGTGGATGTGCCGCCCCGCGGGCGGGTGGTGGATTTTTGCGCGGGGGCGGGCGGCAAGACCCTGGCCCTGGCCATGCAGATGGACAACAAAGGCGAGATCCTGGCCTGCGATGTGATCCCCCGCAAGCTGGAGGAGCTGGCACGCCGGGCACGCCGGGCCGGCGCCCATAACATTCGCATTCAGGCGCTGGTGGATGAATCCGACGCCGTATTGCGCGCCCATCGGGGCCGTTACGACCGCGTGCTGGTGGACGCGCCCTGTTCCGGATCCGGCACCCTGCGGCGCAATCCGGATTTGCGCAATCGGCCGCTTGATCTGCCGGCCCTGGCGACGCTTCAACGGCGCATTCTGAGTGCGGCGGCCGGGTTGGTGGCGCCGGGCGGTCGTTTGATCTATGCCACCTGCAGTGTGGCGGACGCCGAAAATCGGGAGGTCGTGGCGGGCTTTCTCCGGGACCATCCCAATTTCTCCCGCCTCTCGGCCCAGGCGGTGATGGCGCAGGCGGGCCTCGCGCTTCCCGACACGCTGTTTCGCGATGCGGACTTTCAGCCGACCCCGCATGTGCATGGCACGGATGGTTTTTATGGCGCCGTGCTGCAACGGGCATGAGCGGCATGAGGGGTCATCGACCGAACCGCAAAGGGCGCGTATGCTACGCGCTCCGATGAGAACCTTTCCCCGGCAGGCGGGGTCTATTCGTCATTATCCAGATGCAGAGAAGATATAAATGCGTGAAATATCAATGTCATGGAATCGTTCAGTCCGGGTTGTCCTGACGCTGACCCTGGTGTTCGCCGCAGGCTTGGCCCAGGCCGCCGATAAACGGGCGCTGGCTTCGGAAGTCATGCGGGTCTCCGGTCTTGAACAGCAATTGGGACAGACGACGCGTTCCATCAACGACAGCCTCAAAAAGGCCGAGGAAAGCGGCAAGGCCACTCCGGAGCAACGGGAGATCGGCGCGGTCATGCTGGAAGCCTTTGGGACGGAAAGCATACTTGCAAGCGTGGGCAAACAGTTGGCCGATCAGCTCAACGAAGGAGAGCTGCAGAAGGTCCTGAGCTGGTATGAGGGTGATCCCGGTCAGAAACTGATCCGTCTGGAAAACCAGCTGGCCGATCCGGAAAAGGCCAAGGACTTGGTGGAGTTTGCCAAGCAGGCGGAGCAAAACCCCATTCCCGAAGCGCGCCAATCCCTCTACAAGAAGATCGACAAGGCGACCCTGACCACCGAAACCACCGTCGATATGCAGCTCAATTCCCGGGTGGCCATGGTCAAGGCCATGAACAAGACCGCCAAGAGCGAAAAAAAGCTGACCGACGCCGAGATCAATGAAAAGATCGAATCCCAACGGCCCAAGGCCGTGGAATTCATGCAGCAGATCAACCTGATCAAGTTTGGCTACTTGTTCAAGGACGTGTCGGACAGCGATGTCGAGGCCTATGCGAAGTTCGCTGAGTCCGATGTCGGCAGGAAGTACTTCAAGGCCCGTTCCAAGGCGCTGGATGCGGCCATGCAGGAAGGCTCGCGCAAAGTGGGCGAAGCCATGGGCAGCCACATCAAGGAATAAGCCCTTGTGCCACGCGCTGGGGATGCGTCCGAGCAGGGGCGCCTGCCCTGCCGCGTGGCGCATCTGACCGTAATTTCCGGATGGACATCATGCCGGTGAGCGATGGGGCCGTGCTGGCCGCTGTGGATTTGGCTTGCATCCGCAATGACCGGCTCCTGTTCCAGGGGCTCGGATTTGTGCTTTCTCCCGGGCGGCTGCTGAAGGTCGAAGGTCCCAATGGCGCGGGGAAGACCAGCCTGCTGCGCATTCTGGCCGGGTTGGCGGTGCCGGAGGAGGGCGGCGTGCGCTGGAACGGGCATGAGATCGCGCGTCACCATGCCGAATATGCGATGGATCGACGCTACCTGGGGCATCACAACGGCCACAGTCTTGCGCTCACGGCGCGCGAGAACCTGCGTCTGGCCGCGGTGCTGCAGGGCGCGAGCCTGCCGCAGCCCAGGCTGGACGCCTTCCTTGCAGTCGTGGGTCTCGCGCATGCCATGGAAACGCCCGTTCTGCGCCTGTCCTCCGGGCAGCGTCGGCGGTTGGCCTTGGCGCGGCTGTTGCTCGGCCGGGCGCGGGTCTGGATCCTGGATGAACCGCTCAACGCCCTGGATGGGGACGGTCGTGCACTGGTCAATCACTTGTTGACGGATCACCTGGAACAGGGCGGGGTGGCCGTGGTGAGCACGCATCAGCCCTTATCCCTGCCGGCGAAGATGCGCCAGCAGACACTCAGCCTGGCAGCGCCATGAGCAGCCCTCTGGCGGCGGCGTGGTGGGGGCTGTTGCGTCGCGACTTGACCCTGTCGGCTCGGCGGCTTGGCGAACTGGGCAATCCGGTGGTGTTCTTCGCCGCCGTGGTAAGCCTGTTTCCCTTGGCCTTGGGCGCCGACACCGCGCTGCTGCGTCAGGCGGGACCAGGCATCGTCTGGGTGGCCGCGCTGCTTGCCACGCTGTTGTCCCTGGAAGGTCTGTTCCGCGCGGATTTCGAGGACGGCAGCCTGGAGCAGCTCTTGCTCAGCCCGCATCCGACCAGTGCCCTGATCTCGGCCAAAGTCCTGGCGCATTGGCTGACAACCGGCGTGCCCCTGCTGCTGATCACCCCCTTGCTGGGGGTGTTGCTACAATTGTCCCCCCTGGCCCAGGCGGTGCTGTTCGCTGGCCTGCTGCTCGGGACGCCGACCTTGAGCCTGCTGGGATCGGTGGCGGTGGCCCTGACGCTGGGATTGCCCCGCGGCGGCCTGCTGGTGTCGGTGTTGTTGTTGCCATTGTTTGCGCCGGTCCTGGTGTTTGGTGCCGGCGCGGTGAGCAGCGCGTTGCTGGAGATGCCTGTGTTGCCTTATTTCTACATGCTCGGCGCGGAACTGGTGCTGGCCGTGACCCTGGTGCCGCTGGCCACCGCCGCCGCCCTGCGCGCCAGCCTGGGATCCTGACGTGATCGCCTTTTTGAGTCGCTGGGCATCCCTGCCCACTTTCTACCGCTTGGCCGGGCGCCTGCTGCCCTGGCTCTGGGGACTGACAGCCGTGTTGATGGGGGCGGGGTTGATCGGTGCGCTGGTGCTGGCGCCGGTCGACTACCAGCAGGGTCAGGCCTATCGCATTCTGTTCGTGCATGTGCCGAGCGCCTGGATGGCCATGTTCGTCTATATGTTCATGGCCGGCGCGAGCGCGGTGGGCTTCATCTGGCATCTGAAGCTGGCCGAGATCCTGGCGCGGGTCAGCGCGCCGCTGGGGGCCGCCTTCACCGGCCTGGCGCTGGCTACCGGCTCCTTGTGGGGCGCGCGCATGTGGAACACCTGGTGGGTGTGGGATGCGCGTCTGACCTCGGTGCTGCTGCTGTTCTTCCTTTACCTGGGGTTCATGGCCCTGCAGGCCGCCATCGAGGACCGCCGCCGGGCAGCCCGCGCCGGCGCCGTGCTGGCGCTGGTCGGGGTGGTCAACATCCCCATCATTCATTACTCGGTGGAGTGGTGGAACACCCTGCATCAGGGCGCGACCGTGTCCAAGCTGTCCAATCCGTCGATGACCTGGGACATGCTGTGGCCGCTGTTGACCATGGCGCTGGGCTTCATGGCCTATTTTGCCGCCGC
>JBATEM010000429.1:0-1670 GCA_049664005.1 Candidatus Macondimonas sp. | reverse complement strand
TGCATCTGATCCATGTGCTTCTGCATCAACTCCATGCGCTGATTCGGGTCCTTGGTGTCCTGGATTTGCTGCATGGTCTTTTCCATGTCCTGCATGGGATCAGCGCCCATCTTGGCTTGCTCCGCGTGGACCGGGCCGATGGCGGCCATGACCCCGACGATCAGACCGCAGGCGGCAAATTGGGCAAAATGTTTCCGTTTCATAATGAGATCTCCTTGAGAACATTTGTCGGTGGGTAGATGAAATCCACTTGCGTGGGGTCTCGAAAAAGCCCGCTGCCGGCTTTTTCCTTCGGCCCTGGCCGGGATTGAAATCCCCCGAGGCCGGTGCACGGTGGGCAACTCCTCAGCCCTCCGAAGGATGTGGCACGCCGGCTGCGGTCAAGCGACGGCGGACGATCTTGGCCAACTCCAGAACCGTTACCGGCAGCAGACCCAGCAAGAGAGTCAGACCGCAATCGGCCAGGCTGAGCGCGCTGATCTGGAAAATGTCCTGAGCGGCCGGGATATAGTGGAGGCCAATCTGGACCAGCGCCGAGAGGCTGACCACGGCCAGCAGTTGCAGGTTGCTGAACACGCCGACCTCGAAGAACAGCCGGGTTGGGCTGCGCGCGGCGAAGACTCGGAACAACTCGCCGAACACCAGGGTGGAAAAGGCCAGATTGCGCGCCTCGACAAGATCGCGCATCTGCAGCGCCCAGACGAACACCCCCAGGGTCACCGCCGCTTGCAGGAAGCCCGTGGCCATGACGGTCATCCACTGAGAGCGCCCCAGCAGGGGTTCGTCGGGCCGGCGGGGCGGCCGTTGCAGGATGTCCCGGTCGACGGGGTCCATCACCAGAGCCAGCGCCGGCAGGCCGTCGGTTACCAGGTTGATCCACAGCAGGTGCAAGGGCAACAGCGGGGGGGGCAGACCCACCAGGGCGGCGACGAACATCACGGCCAGTTCCCCGGCATTGCCGGCCAACAGGTAAACCAGGGCCTTGCGGATGTTGTCGTAAATGCCGCGGCCTTCCGCCACGGCGGCGACGATGCTTGCGAAATTGTCGTCGGTGAGCACCATATCGGCGGCCTCGCGAGTCACCTCGGTGCCGCTGCGGCCCATGGCGATGCCGATATGGGCCTCACGCAAAGCCGGTGCATCATTGACGCCGTCGCCGGTCATGGCAACGATGGCGCCGTCCGCTTTCCAGGCGCGCACGATCTTGAGCTTGTCCTCCGGGGTGGCTCGGGCGTGGACGTAGGCCTCGGCGGCCTCGGCGGGGCGCACGATGCCAAGTTCACGGGCGATGGCTCGGGCGGTGACCGGGTGATCACCGGTGATCATCACCGTGCGGATGCCGGCGCGCTGCGCGGCGGCCACGGCCGCAATGGCCTCGGGACGGGGCGGATCGGCGATGCCGATCAGACCGAGCAGTGTCAGATCCTTCTCCTCCGGCCCCGATCCGATGGCCACCGCCAGCACGCGCAAGCCCCGGCCGGCCATGTCTTCGTGGGCCTCGTGGATGCCGTCGGGAACGCTACGGCACAGCGGCAGCAGGTTATCGAATGCCCCCTTGACATACAGCACCCCGTCCGCACGCCGGATGGACATGCGCTTGCGTTCGGCGTCGAAAGGGTTGACCGCCACTCGGGGCCGCGCTTGCTCGATCATGGCCCGGTGAATGCCGC
>JBATEM010000428.1:0-2134 GCA_049664005.1 Candidatus Macondimonas sp. | reverse complement strand
ATCCGGCCCTGCACCTGATGGCGGTGTGCGCCGACTACACGCGGCCTTTCACGCTGCCGCGGGTGGCGCGCGGCGGGCAACGCCGGCTGGCGTTCTTCCCGGGCTCCAGCATCGGCAACTTCGCGCCGCTGGAGGCGCTGCGATTCCTGAAGAACGTCGCCCAGCAACTGGACCCTGGGGATGGCCTGCTGATCGGCGTGGATCTGAAGAAAGACCCGGCCATCCTGAACGCCGCCTACAACGATGCTGCCGGCGTCACCGCCGCCTTCAACCTGAACCTGCTGGCCCGCTGCAACCGCGAGCTTGCGGCCGATTTCGACCTGGGCGCCTTCGCCCACCGCGCCTTCTACAACTCGGCCGCCGGGCGCGTCGAAATGCACCTGGACAGCCTGCGTGCGCAGACCGTGCGGCTGGCCGGTCAGGCGTTCGAGTTCACTGCCGGCGAATCCATCCACACCGAGAATTCGTACAAGTACCACGCCGACGAGTTCCGGCACCTGGCCATGCAGGCCGGCTTTGAGCCTCGGCGGACATGGATCGACGCCGCCGGACTCTTCAGCGTGCACGTCTTACAGAAACCAGCGGATTGATTCTGGAGAAATAAAACCAAAAAAGGCTTGACCGCCGGGTCAAGCCTTTTATTTTTGGCTGGGGGACTAGGATTCGAACCTAGGTTGACGGAGTCAGAGTCCGTAGTCCTGCCGCTAGACGATCCCCCAAAAAGCAAAGCTGCGTTCTCCGCTCCCCCAGGGAGAGGGGAGCCCGCGATCAACGCTTGGAGTATTGCGGCGCGCGGCGGGCCTTGTGCAGGCCAACCTTCTTGCGCTCCACCTCGCGTGCATCGCGCGTCATGAAGCCGGCGCGGCGCAGGGCGGGCTTGTTGGCCTCGTCATAGGCAACCAAGGCGCGACTGATGCCGAGACGAATTGCGCCGGCCTGGCCGCTCATGCCACCGCCTTCCACCAGTACGCGGACATCAAACTTGTCCGATACCTCCATCAACTCAAGCGCCTGACGAGTCACCATGCGCGAGGTATCGCGACCGAAATAGTCTTCAAGCGTCTTGCCGTTGACCTCGATCCGGCCCGTGCCGCGAACCAGATAAACCCGCGCGCTCGCGCTTTTGCGACGACCAATACCGCAGTAATGTTGTTCAGCCATGAATCTTAGGTTCCACTCGCTGGATGGGGCACCGGATCAAAGATCCAGAGGTTTGGGTTGCTGGGCCGTGTGGATGTGCTCGCCACCGGCGAAAATCCGCAGTTTCTTGATCATTGCGCGACCCAGGCGATTCTTCGGCATCATGCCACGCACGGCGATCTCCAGGGCACGCTGGGGGTGCTCGGCGAGCAGCTTCTCCAGGGTGGTGGACTTCATGTTGCCGATGTGGCCAGTGTGGTGGTGATAGGTCTTGTCTTTCAACTTGTTGCCGGTGACGCGAATCTTTTCAGCGTTGACGACCACAATGTAATCGCCCGTGTCCACATGAGGGGTGAATTCCGGCTTGTGCTTGCCACGCAGGCGATCGGCGATTGCGGTGGCCAAGCGACCCAAGGTCTTGCCATCGGCATCGACCAGATACCAGTCCTGGGTGACCGTCTCAGATTTTGCAGAAAACGTTTTCATGATCCTGGGCCGCTCCGGGCAGTCTGTTTCGCGCTGTCAGGGTGGATGGGCAAACCGCCACAATCGCCGCACCCTGGAAAAGGGGAGGATTTTACAAGCAGGCGCTGCCTTTGGCAATGCAGATGTCAGATCCGCAGCCGTTCGACCACCTGTCCCTGCACCAGATGCTGTTCGATGATGGCGTCCACGTCGCTCGTATCCCGGCAGCGATACCAGACTCCCTCGGGATAGACGACCACGGCGGGACCCTGTTCGCAGCGCTCCATGCAGCCCGCCTGGTTGATACGCACTTGGCCCGGACCGTTGAGACCCAGCTCCGATATGCGCTGTTTTGCATACGCCCGGAGCTTTTCGGAACCGCAACCACCACAACTGGGCCGCGGTGCATCGGGCGCCCGGACGTTGGTGCAGAAGAACACATGATGGCGATAAAAACCCAAGGATCTGTTCCTCAATCGGCAATCCGGCGTCATTCTACCGCGCCCCGATTCTCCCGTGGCGGGCACAG
>JBATEM010000427.1:0-26489 GCA_049664005.1 Candidatus Macondimonas sp. | reverse complement strand
GCCCGAGATTGCGCAGCACGCGGGCATGCTCCACGCCCGCCGCCACCCGATGTCGCTGCAGTGCCGCGCGCCAGGCGGGCACGGCGAGGATGCCAGCGAGCTTTCTGACCTTGGCGGTCCAGTTATTCAAGGCGCCTCCCCATCTGCCACGGTTACGGCAGTCTCATCGGCGCGGTGACGGGCAATCACTTGCTCGTATTCCGCCGTCAACGCATCGACAATCGCCGGCCAGGTAAAACGCGCTTTCACCAGCTGTCGGCCGGCCTCGCCCATCGCGCGGCGGCGGTCTGCATCGACCAGCAAGGACTCCAGTGCCTGTGTCACCTCGCCCGCATCGCAGCGTGTCACCAGCCCCGCGCCGGCGCCGGACACCTCGGCATGGATGTTCACCTGGTCCGAAATCACCACGGGCACAGAGCAGGCCAACGCCTCGATCACCGTCATGCCGAAGTTCTCGGTGTAGGAAGGCAAGGCGAACACATCGGCATCCACATAGGCCTGCAGCACCTCAGCACCGTGCAGGGAACCGACGAAGTGCACCGCCGCGTCCAGCCCGCGCTCGCGCACCCAGCGGCGCACCCACTGGCCGTAATCGTCGTTCTCCGGCCCGGCGATCACCAGCTGCACACCCGGCACGCGCTGGCGCAGTGCATCGAACGCCGGAATCAGCAGGTCCAGCCCCTTCTTGAAATGCAGACGGCCCAGGAACAGCACCAACGGCGCCTCGCCCAGCCCCCAGCGCGCGCGCAGTGCGCCCCGGGCGGGCAAGGTCGCGTATTGCGCCCAGTCCAGACCGTTCGGCACCACGAATGAGGGGGCACGCAGTTTCAGAAATGCTGCACGTTCGCGTTCTTCTTCAGCGGTGTAATGGATGGCACCCGCCGCGTGCAGATTGGGCAGATCGAACCAGCGCTCGTAGAGCCGTTTGAAGCGCAGCCGGCCCGTGGAACTTTTGGCGTAGAGATAAGGGTCGAGGGCGCCGTGCGGCATTATCACGTAAGGCACACTCTGCCGGTGCGCCTGATAGGCGGCATAAGTGGGTGGAAAGCGGTACAGGCCGTGGATATGAACGAGGTCATAATCCGTGACATACTGGTCAAGATAGTTTTTCAGATCAAGCGAGAAAAGGAGTGGCTGAAACTGCACCGAGGAGTGTCTGAAACGCACACCGTCCTTCTCGATGAAGCGGTTCACAGGGACGGGCAGCACGCCTCGCGGTGCATCAACATTGGTGGAGAGTACGTCCACGTTGATGCCCGCCTCGTGTTGCGCTTTTACTAGATCCTGCAGAACTGCTTGAACGCCGCCGAAATTACGTGACAGTGCTTGCGCTACGTGCAGTACTTTCATTGGCTAAATGGATCCTCTTGCATTGAACGGTACCAGGCAATGCTTCGCTCTATGCCTTCCTGAAGCGAAATGACAGTTTCTGGAGGAAGTTTGAAGATCATGCTTTCTGGCAGTCTCTCGGTAACGGTCAACCTGAATAGCCGCTCACTATTCACGGGAAAGGCGATACCGGCCCTTTTCAATAGGTCGCCCGTCATCGCCATGGCACGCCATACCAGAAGCGGAACCTTCCGGACGCTCTTACCGCTCAGGCCAATGGAAAATCCGTTCATCCAATCGGCATTGTCAATCGCGCCATCCGTGATGTACCAGACTTTCTTGGCAACCTCGCTCGAAGCCTCGCCCAATGCAATGCGCAGGATTTGCTCGACCGCATTACCCACATAGCAATAGTGTTTGAATATTGGATCGAATCCTGGATGAACATAATATCGCCGCTCCAGGTAACGCCATAACTCGCGAGGAAAAAAGGCATGTCGCGGCCCCCAGATGTTGGTCGGCCGAATGATTACCCATTCCTTCCGGCATTGTTCGCGAACAATTTTTTCTGCCGCGGCCTTGCTCTCGCCATAAGCGGTATAAGGTTCCAGAAAAGTATCGTTGGCGGGCAATACGCCAGGAGTGACGGCATATTGGGTAGACGTATGGATGAAACGTAGGACACTCTCTGTCTCATTCACAGACGAGACGATATTGGCCGTTCCGACGGTGTTATCCGGGAAGTCGTCAATTGAATTTCCGACCAAGTTTGCTTTTGCGGCAAGGTGAATGACGTGAGTCGGCGCGACTTCCCGAAACCTGACGGCGAGCGCATCCTTATTTTTGATATCACATTTAAGCCAGTATCCAGCCTGATCCGGGATCGATGGTGGATTAACATCCAGATTGATCACCTGATAACCAAGTCTGGCGATTTCATCGATAAGATGGGAGCCGATAAATCCAGATCCGCCAGTTACCAGAATTCTTTCGGTCATATAGCGCCTTTGGTGTAAAAAATTAATGCTTTCATGGATGCAGCAACTCGTTGGGGGGGGCAAAACCTGTCAGTGATGTAAAGGACGTAACCCGTTCGCACGCGGAGCGCGGCACGTCGTGCGTCAAAAGCCGCAGCGCCCGCAACTCATACCCAATGGCATCCGCCGCTTGCCCAACCAGCTGATGTGGGGCGCATCATCGAGGTCCATGCGGCCGCGCCGGCATTCCCCGCCTGCCACAAGGGCATCCTTCGATCACTGGGCGGCCGCAACCACGCGTCGATACGCCGCCACGTAACCCTCCACCATCTGTGCACCGCTGAACCGCTCGGCATTCCGCAAGCCGGCTTCCACCAGCGCATCACGGTCCGCCAGCGCGGCGGCGATCACGGCGGCGGCGCCCGGCACGTCATCCGGATCGATATAGACCGCCGCATCGCCGCCCACCTCGGTCATCGGCGCGCGATTGGAAGTGACGACCAAGCAGCCGCAGGCCTGCGCCTCGGCGATCGGCCAGCCGAAGCCCTCCTGCAGCGAGGGGAATAGCAGCGCCTCCGCCGTCGAATACAGCGCCCGCAGGTCCTCGTTGGCAACCTCGGTCCACTCGTGGATGCGTGCCGCCAGACCCGATCCCTGCACCAGCGTCCGCAGCTCATCCGGCCAGGGCTTGCCCGCCATGATCAGGTGATGTGATCGGAACGGCGGCAGTGCGGCGAGCTGCATGAAAAGCCGCACCACGCCGGTGCGGTTCTTGTACCACTGGTTGCCGCCTACATGGACGAAGAACGGCCAGGGCGCGCTGGCACCGAGACGCTGCAAGCGCGCGCGGGCCTCATCCGATGCCATGGGCCGGTACGGATAATTCAGCGCATTGGGCACCAAGCTGCAGCGCGCGACCGGCAAACCCGACAGACGCCGCAACTCGGACCGGGTCTGTTCAGACACACAGACCACATGCTGCGCGCGCTTGAGGCCCGACAGGATCCAGCGCTGGAAAATCCGGCCGCTGAAGCCCGTGACGTGGCCGGCGATCTCGCCCCGCGCGCCCTGTATCGCCAGCAGGTCATGGCAGGTCACCACGTTCGGCCGGCCGCCGATCATGTCCACGTACATCGCGTTGCTGTGATCGCAGACATGCACCACGTCTGCCCAGCGAGCCGCCCGACGCAGGCGCGGTCGGAACAGGATGTAGCGGTCGACATAGCCCAGCCACTTGCCCAGGCCCGTCTCGCTAGGTTTCAGGTTGCCCAGCAGCGGCTCGGGCTTGAGCAGCCGCACCTCGTGCCCCGCCTCCGTCAACAGCGCGCACATCAGATCGGCGAAGCGTTGCATGCTTTGCTGACGGCTGTGGATGTAGTTGCCGACGAGGAGGATTTTCATTCGCGCAGAGCTGCGCTCAAGCGAGCCTCACCATATGCGGCGCGGGATGACTTCGTCGTCATTCGACTCACACGTCGGTCTACGACAGCTTGCTGACGGGTAGTGGAATTTCACGCCTTCGCGACCGAAGAACCAGGTACCGAGTCAATGGTGACTCGACCATGATGAAGAATGCATATCCCGCCGCTACCGAAACCGCAGCAACCGCCAGGACAAAGGCGTCTGCCGACACGGTCGGAATCAGCCGAAGAACAAGCTTCGCAGTTGCTGAAAGGGCGAAAACCTGGACCAGGTAGATGGAATACGATGCATCGCCAAGACGAACCAGGAAGGCCGGCGCTTTCCAATTCCTCATATTCTCGGCATGGAGCGCAATCGTTAGTACGATGGCGGACGACGTACCGTAAAGCACAGCTCGGTCGGTTGGGCGGGCGATTGCCACCAAGACCAAGGCGAACACCACAAAGGCGGCAGGCAGCCACGCGATCCTTTGCTTGAGAAAGAACTCGGCGATCAGGACACCAAGCGCAAATTCAAGCAAAAGGGAACTGGTAAAAAACCGCACAGCCGGGTAGTTGGACGCATCAATGTTGGTAAGCGACAGTAGCCCACCGACCATCGCGAGAGCCGAAAATCCTGCACAAATGACCGTCCACAACTTGCCATTCATTTTTCCAAGCAACAATAGAGCAGTGACTCCATAGAACAGCATCTCGTATTCCAAGGACCAACCAACGTAAATCACCGGAGTTTCGCCTTCCAGGAAGGCGACGAAGAGAAATGAACGAATAATTTGAGACAACTCCGGAAACGCGCCTCGATAGAGCCCCGGCAGCGCCAGCCACGCGAGCAGCATTACCGCCGTCAAGAGCCAGTAGATTGGAACCACACGCTGGAGACGTCGACGCGCGAAACTGCCAGCGCTATAGCCGGCAGCGGGTTGCGCGTAACGAATGATGAATCCTGAAATGACAAAAAAAAGATCGACGCCGTACCCGCCCAGATTGCCCATGATCCGACCCGAAAAACTTTCCGAGCCAACATAATTAATAGCCATTCCTTGAGCATGAAAGATCACGACCATGCAAGCGGCGATACCACGCAGAACTTGCACCAACTTTAGTTTCAAAGGTGATTCTGATGACAGGCTTTCCCCCACGCTTTTCACCTGATCGCTGCCGTTAACGGAATGCGCGGAAAGCAGTTAAGAAGCACTCCAATTCCGGAGTTGTAGATATTCACCGGCCGAGTCGGTAGCGATCGGCGATCGCTTTCCAACTGCTAAAACCCTCTGTCGAGAACCAGAGATCAAGAATCATCCGTTCCAACAGGGATAGTCCATTGCCGAGAATAAAGCACGTCTGGCCTCTGTGCGCGTTCCGGAACTCCTTACTGGGCTTCAACAGCTCGCGCATCAGATCGGCGAAGCGCTGCATGCTTTGCTGACGGATGTGGATGTAGTTGCCGACGAGGAGGATTTTCATGCGGTCGAAACGGCAGCGACTGCAGGGCGGTTCGGTATCACTCGCGACAGAATATCGCGGCATACCGCCTCGTTGCCGTAGCCACCTTGCTGCACCCGCGCCCTGCCTTGCTGGCGTATGCGCTCGCGCAGCGCGTCGTCCGTCAACAGCCTGCGACAGATCGCCGCGCATTCTTCGGCGTCCTTCCAAAACACCGCTTCTTCGCCTTCGCGGTACATCGCCTGATGTTCGGTGGTCCTCTCGGCACAGAGCAGGCCGCCCGCGTAGGGGATCTCCACGCTCCGGCGGGTGTGAAGGTCCCGGTTGCCGTGCGACAGGAATCCCAGCGCCAACTTGGCGCCCTGGAGCGCCGCCACATAGTCCCGGCCGGCCAGCGCCGGGCCGCGCCAATGCGCTCGCAACCGCGACCAATTCGGGGACTTCTGCCAGCGGTCACCCCAGATGGCAATGTCCAGGCCGCGCTCGATCAGAGCCAGCAGAAACGCATCGCGAGACTCACCGCGAATCCAGGTGCCAACAAAGGCGACTTCGGAGCGAAACGCAGCGGGAATATCCTCGATGCTCTCGAATGGCCGGTGCATCACTTCGTCGTAACTCATCCAGACCCGATGGACCGCACGGGCGCCGTGGGCGTAAAACTCGCCGACATTTGGCTCGCGTAATACAGCGCAAAGATCGTAGGCCGGTAGCGCCGCCAGCAGGGACTCAAAGCGGCGTCCGTCGCGCTTGCCGGTGGGGTCATCGTTGTTGTAGATGATGACCGGAGCGCCGAACTGCCTCAATTTATTGGCGGCCGCTGCGCCGATGAGTTCTCCGCCGTTGACCCAGACCAGTTCCGGCCAAGCCGCATGCTGCCGCAGCAGCCCGTCCACCCATGCGCAGGCAGCGCCCTGCAACAGCCGGTAGCCACTGCGGTAATGCAGCGCACCGCGCAGGCGGCCGCGCAACGGTCCAGCGAGCGCGGCATAGGGATCCGCCATGATCACCTCATGCCCCAGCCGCGTCAGCGCATCCGCGCGATGGCGGCTCGTGGATTCGGGGGCGGCGTGGCCGAGGTAGAGAATTCTCATGGATTGGGCCGAGTCGACTTAACGGGACTCAAACCTGAAGCCTGGCTGGACGAACGGAGATGCGTGTGCGGACCAAATGACCTTGGTCGGCGCGAACTGAAAATACCGATCCATCGCGTGCCATGGAAAGCCATCCAGTAGATCAGGATGTTTTGCGGCAGCCCTCTCAGCATCAAGCCGATCGGATCGAGCAAGGAATCACCCGCCGCCAACCCGTAAACAGACATTAGCTTCAGGAGGATTACGGGGCTGATGAGCACAAGTGAGCCAACCGAGGTGGTCAGCGATTGCAGGGCCATAAATGCCAAAAGAAAGAGCGGGATCGCCACGATAAATATGAAGGAACCCATCAACCCGATGCCATGCCCGATGGGAGAGCCCGTTCGGTATCCACCCAGGCCAGTGCCGGAATGAGAGTTGTACAGCGCATCGCCCATAGAGAACTGAAGGTCTTCCTTGTTGATATCGATTCCCAGGAAAGTCAGGGCCGGCGTAGGGAGGTAGGCCATGATCTTATCGAGCGTTACATCCCACAGATGGCTTGCGTGCCGGCCAGTTCTCACGTCCTCATATGACAAGCTGTTGTCGAAGAATTTGGTCTGTACGAACCGTGCGATGAATGGATTGGCGAGATAATTTTCTTCGTATTCCCCGCTGCCGGTTAACAAAGCCACCGCCTGGCGATAATCTTCCAATGCTTGTTTGTCATTAAATGCAGAAAGAGTTAGCTGCACTAGTTCAGTGCTGGAAACTTCGGTCCGCTGACCACGTACCACGACCATGGCGGTGGCAAGGTCGGACAAAACTGGTGCCGCGATCAGCGTGATCACCGCGCCTATGGCCAGACGGCGACGCAACTTCAGGGTTACATGTAACTGTCCTATCAGGATCAGCACCAAGGCACCCATCCCGAGATTGGCCACACCCATCGCAAAGGCGCCGCGACTGTTGCGGATCATCGCAATCAGAAACAGAAGCGCCAGATAGCCTATTAGCGGCCAGCTTGATATTTTTCCTCGGGTTGACGGATGCGCCGACGGGAACGCCTTTTCTAGAATTGGCAGCAAGAATGGCGCGAAAGCAAGATAGATTATGCCGTCAATGAACTTGGATACCACGTCGCCATAACGGAGTTCACCGGAATATCCTTTAGAGGAGATCCAAGCCATGGCCGCCGAACCGATGAAGCCCATGATCCATAACTGGCCGGCAGTAGGCGCCTGCATGATGCTCATGCGACTCCACACACGCCGAGTAACGGTTCGGCTTGCCGCACGCAGGGTGGATGATGAAAGAAAAGTAAACAATGCCACGAGCAGCGAAACCTGGAACAGTGCGCATAAAGCAAACGTGATTTCCGGCACCTGCAAGTTGAACACCAGTGAGCGCAGGCTTGCCGTCTGTGCAATCAGCGCCCCGCTCCTGGTGGAGACATTGAATCCCAGAACGACCAGCGCCGGCAGCGGCATGGCGCGGAAGACGCTGCCTCTGATGACAAAGTGGAAGGTAATGGCAGACGTGATGACTGCGATGAACACGCAGGCCAGATTGCGGGCACTTGCGTCGATGAGCAACTGCCCGAATGCGCAGACCAGCAGGCCCCCGAGCGCAATTTTCCTTGCCTGACGGCAGGTGCGTACCGACCGAACTGTCGACTCATGCGGATCGCCAGCGCGTACGGTTGGTTTCATTCAGTGCTCTCGCTTGCAAGCCGTCCTGCCCACCGCTCCCCATACGCATCCCAGCCGCCGATTTCCGCGACGCGCCGCAGCGCGGCCTCCGACATGCGCTGGCGCCGGGGCTCGTCCTGAATCAACTCTTCCAGCCGTTGCACGAGCGCATCGACGGCGCGGGGCGGGACGATGAAGCCCTCGCCGCCGTCGCTGAAGAAATCGCGCCCGCCGGTATGTTCCGATGCCACCACCGGGCAGCCGCAGGCCAGCGCCTCGCCGATCACCATCGCCAGACCTTCCTCGATGCTCGGCAACACCATGACATGGGCGCTGCTGTAATGCTTTAGCAACTGGTCATTGGGCACGGTGCCGACAAACTCCACCTGGCTGAGATCATGGCCAGCCAGCAAAGGCTGAATCTCCGGCGCCACCGAGCCGATGACCTTGAGCTTTTTGCGCGGATGGCGCAGGCGCGCAAAGGCCTGCAGCAGGTACAGAAAGCCCTTGCGCAGCCCGGCCTGGCCGACGAACAGCAGCGTGAAGGCGCCCGGCTCCGGCTCCGCCACGCGGCGGAAGCGCCCCAGCCTCGCGCCGTAGGGGTTCAGGAACAGCTTCTCGCGGGGATAGCCCATGCGCACAAACGAGTCCGCCACGAACCCGGAGGGGACTGCCACGCTATCGGCCATCGCGTATTCCGCCTCTTCGCGCGCGATGACGCGCGGGTCGATGCCGGCGAATGGCAGCTTCCAGCGGGCGTATTCCTCGCGCAGGATCTGGTCCTGAAAGCGGATGTGGCTGGACCCGCGGTCGCAAAAATAGCGGCCACCGTTCTGTTTGATCCAGGTGCCGCTGCGCAGGCCGCCTCCGGACAGCGCGATCAGCGTGCCGCCCGGTGCCAGACTCCGGCGCACGCGCGCGTCCAGCGTAGTATGGGCCAGCCACCGCCATTCCTGGTCCACGGCTGCCGGCATACGAAACCCCAGCCGTCCCCGTGCCATGTACGGCGTCTGCAGCCAGGGAAAGCTGCGGATCTTGTCCGGGGCGATGCCCTCTTCCGACTTCAGCTTGAAGCGCGGATAGCCGGTCCAGATCTCCTTCAACAGCCCGCGCTTTTCGAGTTGGCGTGCGAGGTGGAAGTGGTGGAATCGGCCGATGCTGATCTGGGTGACCGCGGGATTTTCAGTGGCGCTCAAATGTCGGACCCCGGTTGGTAATAAATCCTGGCCTCATCGCTCGCTTACAACCGGGTGAACTCGAAGCTGATCTCGTGGCAGAACAACGCGGGCCGGATGCGCTTCAGCCATGCGTGCTTGCCAATTGGATGCAAGGCGTCGAGACGCAAGCCGCTCACTTCGGCAAGCCTGAGCGTATCAGCGACGGTAAAGTAATGAAGGTGGTTCCCGTCCCATTCCCGCTTCTCGAACCAGTCGCCCGAACTCGTCACTGGCATGCGTCCGGCCAGCAACTGCAGCCGACAGCGGATGGAGCCGATATTGGGAAGATTGACGAATACCTTGCCGCCTTTCTTCGTGATTCGAGCAAGTTCGCGAAACGAGTGGAAGGGGTCGAACAGGTGTTAGACGATCATCATCGCGATCGCGACGTCGAATGACTGGTCCGGGAACGGGAAATCATTGCTGAGATCGGCTTTCTGGAATCGGACATTGTTCGGCAACGTGGCATCTCCGGTCGCGTCCACGATGTCGACAATCGTGTAAGCAGTGCAGCCATCCGCCAACGCGCCCAGGAGCCTAGGCGAGCCAAAGCCAAGCTCGACGACGTTTGCGGACCGATGCTGCTGCAGGTACTTGAAAGCGCATTGATACCGATGAGGGGAGGCCAACAATTCCGCCGCAGCCTGGTCCTTATCGAGCACCGGTATCTTTCTATCCCCGACATTGAGTGCATGGCTGGCTTGGTAGAAGCGCTCTGCTGCGTCTTTGCTCATGTGGCTCTCTCCGAATTGGATGAAACATGGCGCTCACACGCCGAGCGAAGCGCTCAGTTCGGCGGGCCTATTCAAGACACTAGCCGCATGTTCACGAGCATCGACTGTCATCAAGAAAACCGATTACCTTCCGCAGTTTCCAGCTCACGTCGTCTCGGATTAGAACGATATTCTCCCCGCAAACAAACGTATTATATTTTAACCCGTTCTCACTCAGAGTCTTATAAATCTTCTGCGTAGTCCCAAGTCGATCACTATCAGGCACCTCAAAAATGAAGACCCTTACTTTCTTCGTCCATTCTCTGTTGCCTCTTGTAAATAGTTCGTATTCAGAACCCTCTATATCCAACTTTAGAATGTCAATGGAGTTCCAATCCATCTTTTCCATAATGTCCTGAATGGTTATCGCTGGTATCGTTCCTTCCCCACCATCAGATGTCTCAATGACGGTGAACGACTCCATGGTTCTGCCCGGCATGATCTTCAAGTTGGCCTTGACTGGCCAGACAGCACAATTTAGCACTTCGACATTAGTTATTTTCTCGAACGTCTTCTCTAACAAAGAGAAATTTCTTGGCGCAGCTTCGATGGCAACGATGTGTGCGTTCGGGTGATGCACAAGGAATCTCGCCGTTTCGTCCCCGATATTTGCTCCAACATCCAGAATGGTTGCAACGCGATCTGTTTCGCTATCTTGAATGAGGTAACCTTCTTTGTAAAAATGTGACATAACCCCGTAATCGAGAGCGCCTTCAAAATTAAATACGAGACCGTTCTTCAATAAAATTGCCATCGGCTTGCTTGATAGGCGTCCGAACACCAAAATCTTTATGCTATTAGCTAGTCCGAGGACATCGACAGCGGTAGCGAATCGGTCAATCCAGCCGGTTACCCTTAGAGTGAATTTCATGGAAGCTCCTGGTTTACCGCTTGGATTCTTTGTTGATTTCTAAAACTCTAGATAACAATCTACGACTGGTCGCTCGCGCTGGCGGAAGATTGAATTTCAAGATCGGGTACGCAGCGATCACCGCTATCGGCGAGATTCCCAAGGGAAGATTGGTGAGGCCAGCGCGCGCGAGACCGTATTCGCCCGCCATCGCCTGCCGGGCAAGCTTGGGCAAGCGCTGGGCGAGAAAGTGGATGGTCCAGTGGCGTTTGAATAGCGCCAGATCACTGGACGGCACTTTCGTCGCGAGCATCTCGATCAGCTTCGTTATCTGTGGGAAGAGTTCGTTACGGCGGTTCAATAGACTTGAGTTCTGGGCTGCATGGCGCCGCTCAAAAATCAACTCCAAGTCCTGCAGCGCCAAGCCGTAGCGCTCGGAGACGCGCATCCAGCATTCGTAGTCTCCGGCGTAAGAAAAGCCCTGATCGAACCCTCCTTGTTCCAGAACGAGCTGCGGCCGACAGGCCGCCTTGGAGAGGTTACCGACAATGTTTCCAAAGGTCGCGAACGCCAGCAAGGCTGCTTCAGGGAAAATTCGGGAAGGCAATGCCCCGATCAATTCATCCCGTTGTCCCCGCTGAAAGCGGCGGGCGTCACCTTCCGCCCAGCATCGGCTGACCGCGCACCAGGGCCGCCCCTCCATGAACGCGGCGATTCGCGAAAGCGCGCCCGGCAGCAGCTTGTCGTCCGCACACAGGATCTTGGCGATCGACGCCTGGGCCTGCGCCAGCAGAAAGTTGAGGTTGCCGTAGATGCCCAAGTTGGCCTGCTGCAGGTGCACGCGGATACGCGGGTCTTGCAGGGTGCCGAGGTAGTCACGCGTGCTATCGGTGGAACCGTTGTCGCTGATCACCAGCTCCCAGTCCTGTTCATCCTGGGCGAGCACGGATTCCACCGCCTCGGGGATGTAGGGCATGCCGTTGTAGACGGGCATCAGGACGGAAATACGCGGCATCGTGCAGTCTCCAGCAGGTTCTCAAACGATGGATCAGGGCTTGGGCGAGGAACCATTGGCTGCCGGAGGCGCGACCGCCGCGACCGTGGTGCGCAGGGATGCCGGCATGAAGCGGGCCAGCAGACTGGCCGCGCGCGCGCGCGCCAGGGCGGGCAGGTGCCGCCAGTAAAGAATGGCGACGCTGCCCTGCAGCACGAGGATCACCACCAAGCCGGCCAGTGTCAGGCCGGCTGGCAGCAGCTCCAGCGCCACCATGCCCAGCACCGTGACGGGCACTGCCGCCGCCGCCGCGCTGAATGCCTTCCATGGCCAGTGCATGCCCTGCTCCCGCAACCATTGTTGGGCGACCCACACACAAGCGGAGAGGCTGGTCAGCTCGGCCGCCAACAGCGCCGCCGCCGCGCCGCGCACGCCCATCAGCGGCACCAGCAAGGTCATGCCGCCAACGGCAACCACGGCGGCGAGCATCGAGATCACAAGCTGCGCGCGCAGGATGTTGTTGCCCCGCAACACCGCCGCCGCCGGCTGCGCCAACGCCATTACCAAAACACCCAGCGACAGCATGCCGAACAGCCAGGGGTCGAAGGCGATCTTGCCATGCGTCCATAGCGGAAACAGTGCTGGTGCCGCCCATTGCACGATGACGATGGCCGGCGACAGTACCGCACAAAGCACCAGCCAGACGATGGCAAATGCGCTCTCTGTCCGCGCCTGATCGCGCGCCGCCAGAAAGCGCATCAGCTCCGGCATCACCGGGCTTGTCACGGTGTTGAGTCCTTGCAGGGCGAAGTTCGCGCCGGTGCGCATGGTGGCAAAAGCCGCCATATCGGCCACGCCCGCCAAGGGGGCGAGGATGATGCGACTGCCTTGCTGGCGGGCCATTTCTGCCAGTGACTTGGCCATCAGCCAGAGCGCGTGGAAGCCTTGCACAAACCCCAGGCCGATGTTGGGGCGGGCCGCACCCAGACCCTGATGGCGCACGATGCGCGCCATCGCAAGAAAGAAAACCAAGTGAAAAACGAGATTGGTAATACACAGAGCGATCATCGCCCGCAGAAGATCGGCGCCGCCGACCACCGCCAGAGCGGGAATCACGGCGGTCACCACGGCCTGGACGACGCCCCACCAGGCGAACTGCGGCCAGTAGCCGAACGGCGTGAGCCAGCGAACGATCAGACCGCCCAGGCTGCCGGTGAACAGCCAGGTCACGGCCTGCAGCAGCAGCGCGGCCCGCCATTGTGCGAGCAGTGGCGCATCGTCCCCGACCCAGCCGGCGACAAATCCCGCTTTGCCCAACTGCCAGACCAGCAGCAGGTCCCACAAGGCGATCAAGACAACGATCGGCGCCGCCGAGAAAATGATGCGTGTGATCGCTGCATGCCGGGCCGGTCCGAGGCGAAGACATTCGTAGCCCACGTAGTCGTGATGCGCGAGATCAATGATGCTAACGGCGGCCCAGACCGCCTGGAGCAAGAGCCAGGCGCCATAGGTATGGGCATCCCAGGAGCCGAGATACAGTGGCACCAGCGCGATCTGTGTGATGACGGTGACGCCGATGCGCACCCAGGACGCTGCACTGGCCGAGAGGATACGGGAGACGCTAGTCGCCATGAAACTGCCGCCCTCTCAAAACGCAATCATCCGTCCAGTAATACTTCCACTGTCCAAAGCGGCCAGCCATGGCGAGCCGTGCCGGGGGCGGCTGCTGGGCCGGCAAGGCATTCCAGTCCGTGAGCGGATCGAGATCGCCTGGCTCGCGCGCGAGTCCGTGGGTCTCCAGCCAGCTCCAGATGGTCTCCAGAGCCGGGCGGGTATCGTGGTCGAAGATCACGTTGGCCCAAGGGCAGTAGCGGAAGTGGTGGCGGATCTGCTTGGGATCCGCGCAGGCGGCGGGGTCGAGCAAACCCATTTCAATCAGTTCGGTCACGACCCTGTCGCCGACCTGTTCGGGGGTGAGGTTCAAAGGTCTATGTCGGCTGAAGTAGACCTCCACCTGCACGCCGGTCCAGCCCGGAGGCGCGTTGCCGGGCGTGAGCTTTTCCACGCAGTGGATGCGGGTGCTGAGCTTGTCTTCGTCGTAGACGTAGATCCAGTTCTCGGGGCGAAGCGTGGCATGCGGTGCCCGCACATTGACCAGCAGCAACTGCGAGCAGCTCAGTGCCGCGGCCGCCGCGCGTACGCGGTCGGGCGCGCCGCGGCACAGGTTCACAAATACCGGCAGCGGCAAGGTGTTGATGAGCCGCTCAAACGGATAGCGCTGGCCATCAGCAGTGCTGACATGCCGCGCGTCGAGATCGACCGCGATGACCTCGGCGCAATAGTGGATGTTGGCGCCGGCCGCGATTTTGTCAGCGAAGGACTGATAGCCGCCCTGGCGCGGATAGCGGACCTTGGTGATGTAGTGGGTCTTGCGTTCCAACGGGCCTTTGCTGCCATTGATCACGTCATCGACAGCCGGGTAGAAAACCCGTTGACCGACCCAGGCGGTGGTCATGTCCGCCGGTTCACGGGTCCAGTACTTGCGCGTGTAGGCTGCCGGAAAGTGGCCAGCGAACACCGGGCCGAAGGCGCGGTCCAGCCATTGCTGGTAGTTTTGCGGGGCATCTGGTGCTTCCTGCCCGGCCTCGCGCGTTTGCAGGAAGGATTCCAGGCACTGGCTGCGTAGCGGCTCGGGCACCTGATGCAGCGCGGATTGTGCGGGGTGGTCGATCCAGTGGCCCCGGTAGTAATTACCGGTTTGGACTTCGTATTCGTCGTATTCGCCGGACACGCTGTCGGCAAAGAGATTGCGAACGTACTCGTGCTTGGTAAAGGACACGTGGGGGCCTGGGTCCCAGGTAAAGCCATCGCGCCGGTCCGCCGCGATATGGCCGAACGCATTGGCGTTCTTTTCCAGCAGCAGGCAACTTTCGTGGCCCAAATGGTAGGAACAGGACAGGCCAGCGAGGCCGGCGCCAAGAATAAGCGTCATGCGGTCGTGCTCGCGTCGCTCATTTGATCGTTCTCGGCTTCGATGGCGTGAGCCAGCCCCTGTTCCAGCGAAAAGCTCGGCCGCCAGCCCAGGCGCTCCAGTGCGCGGATGTCCGCCGCGGATTCCATGATTTCCCCTTCCCGGTACGGCAGCGCGCCGAATTTCAGTTCCGTGCGACTCTGGCTCAGGCGATGGGCCAGTTCGACGAATTCGCGGATGCGCACGGCCTGACCGGAGCCGAGGCCGAAGGCGATGAAGTTCTTGCTCAGGCGGCCGTGTGCTTCAAGCAGCATCGAGTAGGCCGACAGGACGTCGTCAATGTAGATGAAATCGCGCCTTTGCTCGCCGGCCGTGAGTTTGAGTTCCGGCACGTTGGCGAGGCAGCTTTTGATGACATGGGTGGTGAACTTGCTGGCATCGTCGCCGGCGCCGTACATGTGTTCCAGCCGGATGTTCAAAAAGCGGATGCGGCTGGCGTCGCCGTAGCTCTGGCCCCATTCGGCGAAGTGATTTTTGGAAAGCGCGTAGGCGTTCAGATACTTGTAGAGAATCGTGTCGGTGTTGAAGAATGTGTCGGTGTTGAAGAACGTTGCGGCTTCCAGCAGCCGCAACGGGAATGCGGTGTTGGCTTCGAAGACCTGCAGCGGCGTTTCCCCGCCGCGGCCGTAACAGGTGGCGGCGTGCACCACGGCATCGATGTGGCCGCAGACTTTGAACGGCGCTTCGACGCCGTCATTGATGTCGAAGCATTGGAGCTGGTCGAGCACGCTGGCGAGCCGGTCCAGTTTCGAGCTGCGGCGCTTGAGGATCGCCACGCGATGGCCGTCCCGCACCCATGCGCGCGCCAGATGGCTGCCGAGAAAGCCGGTCGCGCCGTTGATCAGAATGGTTTGCGGAGCAGGCATTTCAGTTCAGTGCGCCGTCAAACAACAGCGAAGTCGTAGGATGGGCGAAGGCCGTAGAGAAGTGGCCACGCGTTGCTGTGTTCGGCGCTCGGTGGGTGCAACGGCATTCAACGGTTTCACGAATCGGCCGTGCGCGTCCTGAAAAACACGGGGTTGCAGCAGAAAGCAGCCTTTGATGGCGAGTTCAGTCAATTGCATGAGGGCTCTGGCTCAAAAGTCGGGCCAATAGGGCTGGGGTCACTTGCGGGACGCCTGATTCGCGTGGGCACGGTGCGATTTGCCCGCGATGAAGCCCAGGGATGGCTGTGGTGACCGCGGCTGCCACTTCCGCTGTCCTTACGGGGAATTCTGTCGATTCTTGATCCCAAGCAAGGCGACATGGCTGGATGCGCGATACGGATTGATGTCCGCCGGGACGATCGGTTCAGCATCGGATTGGTCTCAAGATACGTGTTTGGCAAACGCAGGTCTACGCCGAGATTTTTGGCCGGAAGATTGCACGAATTAAAGTGGCCGCGACAACCTCGATAGACTATTTTTTTGCCAATATCAGAAGTTCGCTACCGGCCAAGGCCATTTGAACCGGAGAGGTAGACGGCGAATTGGTCCAAGCCTGCATCGCTTTCAAGTCGAACGGACGACCAGAAAGTAGCAACGGATGCCCCGCGAAGGTATGACGATAAAATTTCTCATCCAGGAAATTGCAATGCACTTCGCCCCAGAGCTTGTTCCAGGATTCGAAATTCTCCCTCCGATAGGTTTCCGACCCGTTCGGCGTAAAGGTGACAAATAGCCCGCCCGGTTTGAGCAATTTCAGGCCAAAACTGATCGAATCGCGCACCGAAGGAACGTGCTCCAGCACGTGGGCCGAGAAAAAAATATCGAAATCGCCCGAGACTTGATCCAGTGAACCGTGAACCATAACTCCCAATTTTTCGCGGGCGAATTGGGCGCGTGGCCTGGAAATTTCATACGATTCGACTGCGAATCCAAATTGGCGAAACTGCCAGCTACCATAACCCCAAGAGCAACCAAAATCGAAAAGACGGTCGCCTTCCCTTCCGCCTGCTGCGCAAACCACATTGATATAGTCGGAATAGTCCTTCTCGCCGCCGGCGAACCGATTTTTCATCAGCTCAGCCAAGGCCGCATCGGAAGGGCAGTCGGTGGTAAAGCCCTGAGAATAGGCTTCCTGATAATAACTTTCGTTCTCTTCCGAAGTGCCCGTTGGTGCCCGAAACTGCAGCTGACACTTCTGACACCGCCTCAAAGCCGTGACAATGTACTTCCTCGAAATCAACTCGGACTGAGGGTTCCCGCAAGACGGGCAAGTCGAGCCCTGACCAGTTAGTCCTTTCTTCGCACTGGCCAAGAAGTAATTAAATTTCTGCCGCATTGAGTTGTCCTCTACTGAAGGTGGGATCACCAGAATTGTTCTCAGGCGATAGATCGCCTGAACCATTTCTCCGCCGTTTGCGCACCAAGAGGCTCACGTTTCGTAGTTTCGCGGCTGCAAATCACTTGAAACGTTCACCCCATCGGGGGTGCCAACCGGCCATAGACAGCAGTGCTCGCGCGGTCAGCCGGAAATGTCGCTGTTCCGGCAGGCGCCCTGAGCTCAGCCAAGCTCTCGACATGGCCTACCAAGCTGGAAGGTATCTGGCGATATCCGGTAGTTCCGTGCAGCGTTCAAAATCCTTGGTCAACGTTCGGCGCGGTAACGACGGGCGATGGCTTCGATCCCACGGCGATCGGGGCACCAAAACGGCGGCTAATCGGCAAGATCAGACAGACGATCCCCTACCGCATGGAGGCGAGAGCGAAGAATTCCGTGTGTTTGCTGGTGATGGAACGATCAGTCATCGGATCATGCCGGGTCTGGAGTTTGTCGCCCATGGTGTCCTGCATGCGTCCGAAATGGGTGGTGAAGGCATCGGTGCGTTCGGCCAGTTCCGGCTGGTCTTCCAGTCGCTTGACCCAGGCCGTGTCGACTGTCTCAGCAAACAGACGCGCGGTGGTGCCGATGAGATGGCGGCCTTCCTTCTCCACGGTTTCGAGCAGAAACAAGAGGCGATCATTGCTTCGCTCGGTCAGGCTCACAGCGCGATCCCCTCATGGCGCGCGACGGCGTGGACGGTTTGGGGCGTGGTGTTGGGGTCCACAAGAACGATGTCGATGCGCTGCTCCCCCAGGATGAGCTGCAATCTGGCCGCCAGACGGCTCGCAGTCGCCGCCCGATTGGGGAGCGCCTGATCGAGTTCCACATAAAGGTCGATGTCCCCGCCGCGAGCGCTGTCATCCACCCGCGAGCCGAACAGGCGCACGCGGGCGCCCGGCCCGAGGAGGCGATCGGTCTCTTCGACGATGGCACGGCGTTGTGCATCGGTCAGGCGCATGGAGGTGCTCGTTACTGGACCGTAAGGTGGGCAAAGGTCATAGGCTGTGCCCGCGCGGGCCGGAGTGCGGGATGCAAGGGGGTCTCTGCCTTTTGGCGGATGCTATTGGCTTGTTCGGATGCCCTTGGCACGCGGCGGCTCCCCTTTGCTGACTCATGTTGCTGCGCCATCTGGCGGGATCTCCGGAAAGTGCAGGGCGATTGTCTGGATGAGCACGTGCAGGGTATGGATCAGTGCTGGAATGAAATGGTGGGCGGCGTTGAGTGCGTCGAGCAGTTCGGTGGGTGTGCGCACGTATTCATGGATCATGCGGTTGCGCAGCTTGCGAATGGCGAGCCATTCGTCCGCCGAATCGATCAGCTTCAGGCGCTCGGCACGATCCAGGTTTTCGAGCATCGTGGCGGGGGTCTCCTGCATGAGTCCGAGAAATGCCGGCAGGAGCTTGTCGCCGATCGTATCCTGCAGCCGCCCGAAGCGCGCGACGAAGGCATCGATGCGCTCGCTCAATTCGTCGTTCTGCGGCAATCGGCTGATCGTATCGAGGCTGAGTGGCAGCGCAAAAAGTCGATCATCCGTGCGCCGTAAATAGTGTGCTTCCTGAAGACCCGTTTCGATGAGCGTCCGAGTCCGTTGGGCGCTGTCCGGAGCGGGCAGGTTCACAGGGCCATTCCGTGACGGCGGGCGATGTCATGGATGGGCAGGGCAGGGGTTTCGGGCGTGACCAGCACCACGTCGACATGCCGTCCGTCCAGGCGCCGTTCGATTTTTACCGCCAGACGGGCGGCGGCGAGTGCGGGCTGAGCGACCGGGTCCGGGGTTTCGACCAGGAGGTCGATATCGCCGCCGCGGATACTGTCATCCACCCGCGAGCCGAACAGGCGGACACGGGCGCCCGGCCCGAGGAGGCGAGCGGTCTCTTCGACGATGGCGCGGCGTTGTGCATCGGTCAGGCGCATGGGGTCTCTCGCGTCGTTCTTGTCAGCCTGCGTTTGGTGAGTCTATCCCCTGATCCATTGCCATGCATCAACCACTGCGGGGCCACGGTGGAGGCGCTATGGCGGCGGTTGGTGAGGCTGGGCGGCGCTTGCCGGCAAAGCTTCATCTGCTAACAGACCGCTCCAGTGCTTCCAGGTGGCGTGCAATTCGCGCGCGGCCTCTATGGCTGCGAGTAGAGCCGCAAAGCGCAGCTCGGGATGATCGGGGTATTCGTGTGCAAGGCGATTCCCCACCTCCCGCCATGCCAGCCATGAGTCCACTTGCAGGTAGCCCAGCTTCTCGAGCCGCTTGAGACGATCCCGCATCGGCCAGTCTTCATAGGGTTCACTGAGCGCGGTCAGGGTCGCCGGCACCAGACGCTCGCCGAGCGCGTCTTGCAGCTTGATGAAGCGAAACAGCAACTGGTCGATCAAGCGCACTTTTTCGCGGTCGGCATCGATGGCAGGCCAGTCCGGCGCCGGATCACTGTCCCAATCGCCCAGGGCTTCGGCCAGGGTGCGCGCATGCCGGTCGGCTTCCCACAGTGCAACGGCCAGTCTGTCGGAGGTGCTCATAGCTGCGCCAGCAGGATGCCGGTCTTGCGCGCTGCCGCCACCACCGGACGGGCATCGGGCTCGCCTCGGGTTGTGATGACGGCGTCTATCCGCTGTTCGTCCAGGCTTCGATACAGCTTGGCGATGAACCGTGCGCGGCGCGCAACCAGCTCGGCGGGCGGCATCGGAGCCGGCGTTTCGATCAACAGATCGACATCGCCGCCGCGGCGCCTGTCATCGGTGCGTGAGCCGAAGACGAGTACGGCCGTGCCGGGAGCGAATACCTCCCGGGCGGCTTGCGTAATCGCTTGCTGGTCTTCGGGTCGGAGTCTCATGGCTCGCCCCTTCCTGCTACTGCAACACGGTGATTTGGCGGCGGTCAAAAAGCCCCTCACCCTGCGGCAATCGGCTGATCGCATCGAGGCTGAGTGGCAGCGCAAAAAGTCGATCATCCGTGCGCTGCAAATTTTCAGGCTTTCGCAAATAAGTGATAGAACGGAAACGTGAACTTGTCATTCCCGCGAAGGCGGGAATCCAGTCGTGACGTGGGCGCACAAGTATGAAAACTGGATTCCCGCCTTCGCAGGAATGACAACGCAAGTGATCACTCATTATCCTGGTCCATTGCCATGCATCAAGCATCGCGGGGCCACCTGTCTGGCGATGAGGCGGGGCGCCCTGTTCCTGCCTGTACGCGGATCATCAAAATCCTATCCCCAGAAACTGCTCGATCTGCGTGGCGATGTAGTCCAGCCGTGCTTCGTCGAGCGCCGGATACACGCCGACCCAGAAGGTGTGGTTCATGGTGATGTCCGTGTGGGTCAGGTCGCCGACCACACGGAATTCGCGGCCGATCATGTAGGGCTGGCGCGTGAGGTTGCCGGCGAACAGCAGGCGGGTGCCGACCTTGTTCTGGTCCAGATACTGGGTCAACTGCAGGCGGCTGACGCCGGATTCCGGCCGGATGGTGATGGGGAAGCCGAACCACGAGGGTTCGGAGTTGGGCGTGGCTTCCGGCAACAGCAGGAATTCCTCGCAGCTCTTGAGGCGATTCTTCAGGTAGTCGAAGTTGCGTCGCCGTGTGGCGATGAAGTCTTCCAGCCGGTCCATCTGCGCCAGCGCGCAGGCGGCCTGCATGTCGCTGATCTTGAGGTTGTAGCCGAGGTGGCTGTAGGTGTACTTGTGGTCGTAGCCTTCGGGCAGGTCGCCCAGCTTCCAGCAGAAGCGCTTGTTGCAGGTGTTGTCCTTGCCGGGCGCGCAGTAGCAGTCGCGGCCCCAGTCGCGGAAGGATTCGGCGATCAGCTTGAGTTCCGGGTTGTTGGTGAAGACGGCGCCGCCCTCGCCCATGGTGATGTGGTGCGCGGGATAGAAGCTGACCGTGCCAATGTCGCCGAAGGTGCCGACGTTCTGGCCCTTGTAGGTGGCGCCGAGGGCGTCGCAGCAGTCTTCCACGAGCCACAGGCCGTGCTTTTTGCACAGCGCGGTGATCGCTTCCAGGTTGAAGGGGTTGCCCAGGGTGTGGGCCAGCATGATCGCCTTGGTTTTGGGCGTGATCGCCGCCTCGACCAGGCTGGCGTCGATGTTGTGGGTGGCCAGATCCACGTCGACGAACACCGGTACGGCGCCGAACTGCAGGATCGGATTCACCGTGGTCGGGAAGCCGGCGGCCACGCCGATGACTTCGTCGCCCGGCCTGATCGCGCGGTCGCCCAGCCTGGGCGAGGTCAGCGTGGAGAACGCGACGAGATTGGCGGACGAACCGGAGTTAACGGTGATGAGGTGTTTCACGCCGATGAACGCCGCCAGGCGCTCCTCGAAAACGGCATTGAAACGGCCGGTCGTCAGCCAGCCATCGAGACTGGCCTCGACCATGTTCTTCAGTTCCGGCGCGCCGATGACCTTGCCGGATGGGGGCACTACGGATTGACCGGGTTTGAAGGGCTGGGGCGCGAACGCCAGCTCCGCGTACTGATCCACGAGCGCAAGGATGCGCTGGCGCAGAAGGTCTTTGTCGGTGGTCATGGCTTCATTCATGGTCTCATTGCTCTATGGGACGGTCAGATGCTGGGAGTGGTCGTGTGCACACCGACCGCGGAGCGGAGGGACATCCTGAGCGCTGTGGGCGCCGAAAGAATCAACACCGGGCGCGGTTTTGCATCCTGCCGATCGACAAAGGGAACACGGTAAACGTGGATCGTTCCCGGGCGGTAAGGATGATCAACCGCGGACATATTTTCCCCAGAGGGCGTCTTCCTGTTCGTCGGCTTCTGTGACGGCGGCGTAGGCGGCGAGATTGAACGACTCGTCCTCAGTGAGAGATTCGCGGCGGTCGTCCAGGGACCGAATGATCACCTCCACCTGGTCACCGAATTCCGCAGGCACATCCATATGTAGCCGATGGTGCTCATCAAGACGAGCGATCTGCCGCAGGACGATTTGTTTCATGATGGTTTCCTCTGGTTCCAACGTCTGCTTGCGCCGGACGCGATCTCAAAGGGCATTCCAGCAATCCTCTTCGGCGCTGGCGAGCACGTTTCTGGCAAAACCGGTTTCGTCCATCAACCGGGCCATGTCCAGACTTGCCGCAGGTATGGCGGCTTGCGCCGCGCCACTTGGGAAAATGATGATTTCCACCTCATCGCCCATTTCCGGCGGGAGTGTGATGTGGATGGTGTGGTTGGCATCCGCGGTCAGGCGTTGCCGGATGGCAATGGATTTCATGTGGAGGCTCCGCTGTTGTAGGCGTCGATCTGCTGCAGGCACAGGCCGTTCATGTCGTCCTCGCGATGATACCCCCGGTGCCAGGCGACGATGGATTCCAGCGTGCGGCCGAGGTGCCAGCGCGGCTGCCAGCCGAGCCGGCCGCGCGCCTTGGCGCAGTCGAGCTTGAGGTAATGCGCTTCATGCGGCTGCGGATTGCGGTCGAGCTGCCAGCGCGCGCCCTCGCCCCAGGCGTTGATGAGGTATTCGACGATCCACTGCACGGGCCGGGCGTCTTCCTCGCTGGGGCCGAAGTTCCAGCCCTCGGCATGGGCCGGGCCGTCTTCGATCAGGCGCTGCGCCAGCAGCAGGTAGCCGGACAGCGGTTCCAGCACATGCTGCCAGGGGCGGATCGCGTGCGGGCTACGGATGTTGACCGCCTCCCCGGCGGCAATGGCGCGCAGGATGTCGGGAATCAGCCGGTCTTCGGCCCAGTCACCGCCGCCGATGACGTTGCCGGCGCGGGCGCTGGCCAGGGCGACGCCATGCTGGCTGTACTGGGCGGGGTTGAAATAGGAGTTGCGATAGGCCGCCGTGACCAGCTCGGCGCAGCCCTTGCTGTTGCTGTAGGGGTCGTAGCCGCCCATGGGCTCGGTTTCACGATAGCCCCAGACCCACTCCCGGTTCTCGTAGCACTTGTCGCTGGTGACGTTGACGACGGCGCGCACGCTGCCGGTCCGGCGCACGGCTTCGAGCAGGTGCACCGTGCCCATGACGTTGGTGGCATAGGTCTCGACCGGCGCCTGGTAGGAGTAGCGCACCAGCGGCTGGGCGGCCATGTGGATGACGATTTCGGGCTGGGCCGCGTGCATGGCCTGGGCCAGCGCTTCGGCGTCGCGGATGTCTTTGATGATCGAGCGCATGCCGGCGCCGACCTGGGCCACCGCGAACAGGCTGGGCGTGGTGGGCGGGTCGAGCGCATAGCCGGTGACATCGGCGCCGAGGCGTTGCAGCCACAGCGCCAGCCAGCCGCCCTTGAAGCCGGTGTGGCCAGTGAGGAAGACGCGCCGGCCGCGCCAGAAATCGGCGTCGATACCGTTCACCAGCATTTCCACGGGGCCGTGCCGGATTGCCAGAGTTCTTCCAGGTGCAGCTTGTCGCGCAGGGTGTCCATGGGTTGCCAGAAGCCGTTGTGCTTGTGGGCCATGAGCTGGCCTTCGGCGGCGAGGCGCTCCAGGGGTTCGCGTTCCCAGATGGTGTCGTCGGCTGCGATGTAGTCGATGACCTTGGGCGAGAGCACGAAAAAGCCGCCGTTGATCCAGCCGCCGTCGCCGCTGGGCTTTTCCTGGAAGGCGTGGACGGCGTCGCCCTCCATGCCCAGCGCGCCGAAGCGACCGGGGGGCTGGGTGGCGGTCATGGTCGCCAGCTTGCCGTGAGTCTTATGGAAGGCGAGCGTCTGGGCGATGTCGATGTCGCCTACGCCGTCGCCATAGGTGAAACAGAACGCCTCTTCGCCTTCCAGGTGATCTTTCACGCGCTTGAGCCGCCCGCCGGTCAGGGTGGCCTCGCCGGTGTCCACCAGGGTGACGCGCCAGGGCTCGGCGTTGTTGTGGTGGACGTGCATGCGGTTGTGCGCCATGTCGAAGGTGACGTCCGACATGTGCAGGAAGTAGTTGGCGAAGTATTCCTTGATGACGTAGCCCTTGTAGCCCAGGCAAATGACGAATTCGCGGATCCCGTAGGCCGAGTAGATCTTCATGATGTGCCACAGGACCGGCTTGCCGCCGATCTCGATCATCGGCTTGGGGCGGACCGTGGTTTCTTCGCTCAGGCGGGTACCGAGCCCGCCGGCAAGGAGGACTGCCTTCAAGGGTTCACCTCATCATTCACACTAGTGCCAACGCCCACGCCCGCGAGCGGGCTCCCGTAATCCGTTCGCCGGGGCCTCCTGCCAAGGCGCTGATCTTCATTATTGCCGCCACAGTCCGAAACGCTAGGAAGCGGTGAAGGGGTCGCAGTGGAAGCGGTCCAACGCCAGCCCCAATTTCACACTCCGCTCGCGTGCAGCATCGATCATCGCCAAGCTGCCGCAGGCAAATACCTCGCAGTCGGCTAGGCTTGCGTGATGCTCCGCCATAAGATCCTGAACATGCCGGGCGCCGCTGGTTTCGCGCGAGAGCAGTGCCCAATAGCGAAAATCCAGGCGCGCCGCCAAGGTCCGCAGAGCGTCCATCAAATATTCCTCCGAGCGTGCGCGGTTGCCCCAATACACATGCACTTCTCCCAGCGCAGCGCGCCGCTCGGGCGGTAGCGACGAGAGCATGGCATATACCGGCGCAATGCCCGTGCCGGTCGCCAGAAATATGGTGCTCTTCGCCTGATGCGCATCGCGCAGGAAGAAGTGACCTTGCGGGCCTTCCAATTGCAGCAAGTCTCCGGGCTTCGCCCTTTCGAACAGGTACTCGCTGAAGGCTCCGCCTTCAATGCGCTTGACGTGAAGGCGCAGCAGCCTGTCGGGTGCCGGCCCGGTTGCCAGCGAGTAACTGCGCGTTATGTGGTCCTTGTTGGTGAGCCGAATGAACTGTCCGGGCAGGAAGCGGAATTGAGTGGCCGGCGGCAGGCGCAGCACCACTTCCAGCACCTTGTCGCCGAGCCGGTTTAACTCATGGATCTTGCTCGGGCTGCGCAGCGAAGTAATGTTCGCCAGCTCGGGAAAATAGGGCAGCCGTATGTCCACATCGCTGCCGGCCGCCGCATTGCACAGGTAGATGTCGTGCTTCACCTGCAGGGGTTGGCTCGCATTGAGCGCCACGACCTGCCCCCGTTGCAGCGTACCGATGCATTGGCCGCAATCGCCACGTCTACAGGAGTAGGTCACGGACACACCGTTCTCCAGCGCCAGGTCCAGCAGGCTGCGATCTGCCGCGACGTCGAAGCGGCGCGACTCCGGGCCAATGTGGATGTGCGCCTGGTACATGACAGCAGCGGTGCTCATCATCGTTGTCGACGAACAGCGCGTCTTCGCCCATCGTCGCCATACATGTCCTCGCGGCGCAGACTCAATCCTTCCGGCCACCACCCGACACTGATGACCGGGAAATCCAGCGGCGCGGGCCGTGCGGCGGGAGCGCATTCCGCCCCGGTTCGGCTGCGCAGAAAATCGACGACGTCCTCAACCTCGGCGATGCACTCTGGCGGAAGCTCGCGCAGTTTGTCGACCAGGGTTTGTATCGGATCAGCGTGCATTGGTGGCCTCGTGCGCGTTCGTTGGTGCTGGAACCGGCCGCCGCCACAGCGACACGCAGGGGATCTTGCTGCGGGCGCGACGGGCGTACTTGCGGGCGATGTCGGTGACCTCTTCCATCAGATCCTCGTCGAGGGTAATCGGCTCCAGCCCCAGGGCGAGGAAGCGGTCGTTTTTCACGTGCAGGTCGTTCTCGCCTGCCTGCGCCGTTGGCACGGCAGGCAGGTCGGCCTCGTTGCGCGAGTTGGGCAGGTAGTCGACGCAGGCGCCGGTGCGCTCGACGATCATTTTGGCGACAGCAGCGCCAGGGGGCGCGCTCAACCCGCCATACACCGATGACGTGTAACTACACGGCATTCTCAATTTGGGGCTCCGCAAGTTTTGGACATACATTATTAACGTCGTTCCCGTGAAAGCGGGAAGCCAGGTTTTCCCGCTGTCTCAATCAGTGACCGAGCGTATGGATTCCCCTTTCGCGGCAATGACAGGAGCCGGAACGACGTCCAGAATATCGATGCGAGTTTTCGCGACACGACAGCCATGTGCGGCCTCACAATTCGCCTTCTTCAATTCCTGCGGCCTTCATCAAATGCCGCTCAAACCGAGCTTCAATGGTGTGTTTCCATGAACCGGCACGGAAATCCGCGCATTTTCACCAGATTTGGCATAAATATGATGACTTCCATGGATTCGCTTCAATACCCAGCCTTTGCCTTCGGCAAGCTTAGGAAGCGCTGATCAATCGACCGCAACCGGCGCTGTGGACATGATGGTGCCAAGGCGTGACCGGCCTTGGGGAAAAACGGCCCGTTTTCAGGTGTGGATTGGGCAAATGTGCCTGTTTCAGCCGGATGTTCCGGGTTTTGGGCTCCCTCAGGACACACGGAGGGCGTCCCGCGCCCTCAGGCGCCAGCCGGCAATCACCAGGTTGGCCAGCCCGAACAGGGTCTGCAGCTGC
>JBATEM010000426.1:0-4096 GCA_049664005.1 Candidatus Macondimonas sp. | reverse complement strand
CTGCCGCAGGCTTGGGGGGCTCCGCCATGATTGTTCTCCCGCGCGCGAGGCGCTACCGGCCGCAATGGGGCTTCCAGTATAGTGTCATCCCATCGCAACCGGACACCGGGGTGACCGTATGCCCCGGACTTTTCCGCCCACCATGGGACACTGCCCGTGCGCATTTTGTTGAGCAATGACGATGGCTGCCAGGCGCCCGGCCTGCGCGCACTGCACCAGGAACTCGCCCTGTTTGCGGAGGTGGTGGTTGTCGCGCCGGATCGCAACCGCAGTGGAGCCAGCCACTCCCTGACCCTCAGTCGCCCCCTGCGGGTGACCCGCCATGGGGAGGAAGCCGTTTACTGCGTCGACGGCACGCCCACAGATTCGGTGCATCTGGCCATTACCGGTCTGCTCGACCATACCCCCGACATGGTGGTCTCCGGCATCAATGCCGGCGCGAACATGGGCGACGATGTACTCTATTCCGGCACCGTCGCCGCCGCCATCGAGGGCCGCTCACTGGGCTATCCGGCGATGGCGATTTCCCTCATGGGCGAGGCCTGCCGACATTACGCCTGCGCAGCGCGGGTGGCCGCCCAATTGATCCAACGCCTCGCCCACACGCCGCTGCCGGCGGACACCATCCTCAACGTCAATGTCCCGGATGTGCCGTTCGAGGAACTGGAAGGCTACGCGGCGACCCGGCTGGGACGGCGCCATCGCGCGGAAGGGGTGATCTGCTCACGCGATCCGCGCGGTCTGCCGATTTACTGGATTGGCCCGGCGGGCGGGGAAGCGGACGCCGGCCCGGGCACGGATTTTCATGCCGTGGCCCATAAGCGCGTATCCATTACCCCTGTGCAGGTCGATCTGACCCAATATACGGGCATCGATACCGTGGGTCAGTGGTTGTCCGGATTGAATCGGTGAGCGAGACCACGCTGCGCGGCAGCGGCATGACCTCCCAGCGCACCCGCAAGCGCATGGTGGAGCGGCTGGAAGCACGCGGCATTCAGGATCCGCGCGTACTGGCGCTGATGGCCCGCATGCCGCGCCATCTGTTCATTGAAGAAGCTCTGGCCAGCCGTGCCTACGAGGATCTGGCGCTGCCCATCGGCTTTGGACAGACGATTTCCCAGCCCTACATGGTGGCGCGCATGACTGAAGCGCTGCTGCAGAACGGGATTCCCGAGCGGGTACTGGAGGTGGGCACCGGCTCAGGCTACCAGACCGCGCTGCTGGCGGCTCTGGTGCCCCAGGTCTATAGCGTGGAGCGCATTGCGCCCTTGCTGGAGCAGGCCCGGCAGCTTCTGGGCCGGATGCGCATTCGCAACGTGCACTTTCACCACAGCGACGGGCATTGGGGTTGGCCAGCGCATGCGCCCTATGATGCGATCCTGGTGGCCGCAGCTCCGAATGAGGTGCCGGAATCCTTGCTGGCGCAAGTGAAGATTGATGGTTCCGTCGTGATCCCGGTCGGCAGCGGATTGCAGCAGCGTCTGATGCGCTACACCCGCACCGCCGTTGGCATCCAGGAGAGCGTCCTTGAAATCGTTCACTTCGTGCCCCTGAAGGAAGGCGTTGGATGAAGCCGTTTACCCGTCTGTATGACGCCATGATTCGCGCCGCCAGCCATCGTCATGCGCCGTGGTACCTCGGCACGGTGAGCGTGGCGGAATCCTCCTTCTTCCCCATTCCGCCGGACGTGATGCTGATGCCCATGGTACTCGCCGAACCGCGGCGGGCCTGGCAGCTGGCCACCCTCACCACGCTGTGCTCGGTGCTGGGTGGCGTCCTGGGCTATGCCCTGGGCTATTTCGCCATCGATGCTGCGCTTCCGCTGATCGAGCAGGCGGGTTATGGGCAGACCTGGCTTCAGGTCCAGGCGCTGTATCGCGACTGGGGCATCTGGATCGTCTTTCTCGCCGGCTTCTCGCCGATCCCCTACAAACTCTTCACCATCGCATCGGGCTTCATGGCCATGCCGCTGCTTCCCTTTATCCTGGCCTCGCTCATCGGGCGAGGCGGACGTTTTTATCTGGAAGCGCTGCTGGTGTCTCGCCTGGGGCCCCGCATGCAGGACACGGTGCGCCGTTCCATGGAATGGATCGGTTGGGGCCTTGTGGGAAGCACTGCGTTGATTTACCTCATTCTTTAGGACGGCCATGGAGGAAGCTCACGTTCTCCGGAAATCCACGCGCCGACGCCGTGCGCCGTACCTCGTGCTGATGCTCACCCTCTGGCTGGCCGGGTGCGCCGGGGCGCTGAACTGGCCCGAACCCACCGCACCGTCCAAACCCGTTCCACCCCCGACCCCGCGGGCGCCCGCTGCTGCCACCGAGCCGACGCAATGGCGGACGCATACCGTGAAAGCGGGAGATACGCTGAAAAACATCGCAGCCCGCTACGGCGTCAGCGCAGAGGATCTGGCGAGATGGAACCGCATCAGCAATCCCGATCTGATCCATGTCGGCCAACGCCTGAGGGTGCCCTTTGGCGCGCTTCAGCCCGGTCTGCAAGGCTCCGAAGCCGCCGCTTCAGGCATTGCCTGGCGCTGGCCAGTCGACGGGCCACTGCTGGAACTTTTCGAGGGTGACGGGGGCAACAAGGGCATCGACATCGGCGGCGCGGTGGGCACCAAGATCCGCGCGGTGAGCGCCGGCCGGGTCGCCTACGCGGGGAGTGGACTCAAGGGTTACGGCGAGCTTATGATCATCAAGCACAACAATAATTACCTGAGCGCGTACGCATACAACAGGATGTTGTATGTAAAGGAAGGAGACACCGTGCAGGCGGGCCAGGAGATCGCCGAAATGGGCACAGGCCCCGATCGCCGACCCAGCTTGCATTTCGAGATTCGCTACAACGGGCAACCGGTTGATCCCTTGCGGTATCTGCCGGCCCGTTGAGGGGTAGCGAGTCTGGTTTCTTCTTTCGGCGTCTTCAGGTTTGCGTGAAAACCGAGGAGACCCTCGAAGGAGGACCATCATGGATGATGTCAACGCTCACATTGAATGGGCTGAACTGGATGCGCCCGCCCATCTGCTGTTCGAAAGCGAAGCCAGCGGGGATGGCGAACCCTGCGAGGCCCGGGCTGCCCCCCTTGACCTTGTCGATGAGGAGCTTGCTCAACCGGAGCCTTTGGGCAGCGATGAAGTCAAATCGCTCGACTTCACCCGGCTTTACCTGAATGAAATCGGTCATTCCCCGTTGCTGACCGCCGAAGAAGAAATTTTCTTTACCCGCAAAGCCCAACAGGGCTGCGCCAAATCGCGCGCGCGGATGATCGAAAGCAATCTGCGCCTGGTGGTCAAGATCTCCCGCCGATATCTCAACCGGGGCCTGCCCCTGCTCGACCTGATCGAGGAAGGCAATCTGGGGCTGATCCACGCAGTGGGCAAGTTCAATCCCGAACTCGGCTATCGTTTTTCGACCTATGCCACTTGGTGGATTCGCCAGACCATCGAGCGGGGACTGATGAACCAGACCCGCACCGTGCGCCTGCCCATCCATGTCATCAAGGAAATCAACGTCTACCTGCGCACAGGCCGGCAGCTCAGCCAATCCACCCACCGGACGGCCTCCATGGAGGAAATTGCCCGCGAAGTGGAGCGGCCGGTGCGAGACGTGGAACGCATGTTGGGACTCAACGAGCGCAGCGCCTCGATCAATGGTCATCAGGTGGGCGAAGATGAACGCTCGCTATTGGATGCGATCCCCGATGAGAACGGCGTCGATCCGTCCGTCTGTGTGCAAAACTCCGATCTGAAACGTGGTCTGGCGGGCTGGTTGGCACGCCTGTCCGCCAAACAGCGGGAGGTTGTCGAGCGGCGCTTCGGACTCAATGGGCACGAACGGTCCACCCTGGAACAGGTGGGTCGCGATATCGGGCTCACCCGCGAACGGGTGCGTCAGATCCAGGTGGAAGCCCTGGGGCACCTGCGCCGCATCGTCGAAAGCGAGGGTTTGAACGGCGAAACGCTGTTTGGTTAGGCGCTCACGCCTCCCCCAGCAGCAGCAAGGCGACCACGGCGCGGTCTTCGGCCAGCAATACATTGAAGGTCCGACAGGCCGCGCCGGTGTCCATCACCTCGATCCCCACCCCCCGCGCCTG
>JBATEM010000425.1:0-3532 GCA_049664005.1 Candidatus Macondimonas sp. | reverse complement strand
TCGATGGGGGTGCGCAGCAGGGCCAGGCCACCGCCGCCGATCAGCAGCAGCACGCCCAGAAAAACCAACAGGCGTTGGCTGAGCGAAAAGCGAATCAGTGCGGCCAGCATTACTTCCCGCCCCCCAGTCCGCTGACCATTGCCTTCAGGCTGGCCACGCCGGCCACCGCCACCTTATCGGTGGCAGACAGTGCGCCCTGGATGATGCGCCGGTTACCCGTCTCGCTGATCACCGTGACCGGCACCGGGCGATAGCCGGCTGGGGTTTCCAGAAAAACGTGCGGCTTGTTGTCGAGGTAGGCCAGGGCGGCGCCCGGCACCTCATAAAGCCCGCCTTGGTCGGCCCGGATTTCCAGTATGGTTTCGACGAACTGCCCTGGTAACAGCGTCGTGGCATTGGGCGTCAGTCGGGCGCGCAGCAGGACGCCCTGGTCGGCGGAATGGATCTGGCGCCCCACCGCAATGATCTCGCCCTCCGCAGGCGGCTGCGCGATGCGCACCCGATCCTTCAGGTGGACCCGGGCAGCCACGGCCGGCGGGGCGTGGATTTCCAGCCACAACTCCCGCAGATTCGCCACCGTATAGAGCGGATCGGCTACCACAACCTGCTGGCCCGCAGTGACCGATTGGGTCAGCACCACGCCGGCAATGGGCGAGGTGATGGACAGAGTGCCGGTGGTGCGTCCGATGCGCTCCAGCGTCTGGATCTGTTTCGGGTCCAGTCCCGCGAGTTTCAGACTCGTGCGGCTGTGATCCAGAGCCACCTGAGCCTCCCGCCATTGAGCCTGGGTGTCTTCGAAGCGGCGGCGGGCGATGATGCCCTGGTCATGCAGATCGCGGTCGCGCGTCATGGCCGCATTGGCCAGCGCAAACCGGGCCATGGCAGACAAATGATCGCTCTCCAGAACGGCCAGCTCCGCGCTATGCATTCGGGCCAGAACCTGTCCGACGGCGACCGGCTCGCCCTCGCCCACCTCCAGAATTTCCACAATCCCGGGCACCCGGGCGCTCACCACGCGCAGGCGATCATTCGGCACCGCAACACGGGCCGGCAAGCGGATCGGCAGGGCGTCGTCAACCGCCACCAGCGATTCACTGCGGATCCCGGCTGCAGTGCGGCGAGCAGCATCCAGTGACAATTCTTCCTGCGCCCCGAGCGATCCCGCGCCGCACAACAGGGACACCATCAGCCATTTCATCCAAGCCTTCACGGCACCACCCCCATGACCTGATTGAGCCGCGCCGTTTCGCGACCGACCTTGATGCGCTGGCGCTCCGCCTCCCGGATCGTCAGACGCGCCTGCTCGCGGATACGCAGCAGATCCATCAAGTCCAACTCGCCGGCGCCAAATGCGGCCTGGGCCAGATCCTGCTGACGCCGGGCCAGCTCGCCGCGCCGCTGGACCAGTTCCAAGGCTTCCCGGGCGGAGCGGAGTGATGCATCGCTCTCCTGTCGCGCCACAGTCTGCTCCCGCACGGCCTGTTGCCAACGCAGGCGGGCTTCGGCCAAGGCCCGTTCCGCCGCCGAGCGTTCAGGCCCCCGATGCGTTGCTCCGGCAAAAGGCACGCTGAGCCCGACACCCAGGGAATTCACCTCATTCTCCTCGCGGTAACTGCGCTCGCGACGGCTGCCGACTTGTAGAATGGGGGCTCCGGCGCCCTGGGCCAGAAGTTGATTCCACTGGGCCTGGGCGCGGCGTGTTTCCTGGGCCAGCAGCGCCAGACCGGGGTGATCTTCCTGGGGAACACTCGCAAGGGGTTCCGGCTGCAGTGCGCCGGGATCCGGCTCCAGGCCGAGCAGGAAGCGGAGACTGGCACGTTGCGCGGCCCATTCGCGCTCGGCGACCTGCCGCTCGGCCTGGCGGGCAAGCATTTCCTGCTCGCTCATCAATTGATCGGTTTGCGCCAGATCGCCCGCCCGGACCCGGGCCAGCACCTGTTCGTGAAGGGATATGCTGCTGCGCTCGGCGTCCTGCGCTTGCGCCAGGTCCACCTGGGCCATTGCCAGGGCCCACAGGCGCTCACGGACCACTCCGGCGGCCTGCCAGCGGTTATAACGGGAGCGCAATTTCGCCTCCTCGGAACTAGCCTCAGCCAGCAGCCGGGCGGCCTGACGTGCATCCGGCCACCACAAAGGCAGATCCAGTCCCACTTCCCCTTCCCGCAGACCGGCATCACTCAACACGGCATCATCCTGCCAATGTGCTGCGATGGCTGGCGCGCCGGAGATCCAGCTGCGGCTGCGCCGGGCCAGGGCTTCAGCTTCGCGCTCCAGGACAGGCGTCAACTCCTGCGCGGGATCACGCGCCAGCGCGGCATCCACCAAGGCATTCAAGGAAGGCACGGCAAGCGTGAGAGGGGCAATCGGGGCTTCCTGGGCATGCAAGCCCGGCGGGACGCCCGCACCGGCCATCAGGACGGCGCCCAGCAGCGCACAAGACAAAATCCGCTTCATGCTCGACCTTTCCGTTGGCTTGGTTGCACTTAAGGAAGCCTGACTGAGTCAGATTAAACGAAACTTAAAGTCAGGTTGACCGAATGGACTTGCGGGTCGGATCTTTCCGGCCTGCGGGGTCATGTGTCTGAGCAGCCGTCATCAGTTTCCATCGATCCACGCGCAGGGTACGGCGTGTTCGAGTGGATGCCCATGTACGGGTGATGACGATGCCCTACAATCCGCATCCAGAAGCACTGCGTGAGAACTGGCTGATGGGGGTGGATGGATGAAATGGATGCGCTGGTGGATGGCGGGCGCAATGTGTGGGTTCGCCCTGTGCAGTGGAGTCAACGCATCCACTTTTTCGGGGCGCTGGCTGCTGGTGGATACCCAAGCGCATGAACTCTCCGTCATGGAGGGCGAGGAGTCGATCTGGACCTTCAACCGGATTGCAATCGGGCGCGGCGGGGTGACACCGTCAAAATTGACCCGGGATCACAAGACGCCACTGGGCGAGTTCCACATCACCGAGATCCGCAAGAGCGGCATGTTCCATGTATTCATGGAACTGAGCTATCCCAATACCGATCATGCCAAAGCCGCCCGGGATGCCGGCTATATCAGTGAGGAAGAGTATTGGGCCATCCAGCGCGCCGCATGGAGTGGCCTGATTCCGCCGCAGAATACACGCCTGGGTGGGCATATCGGGATCCATGGCATTGGCCGCGGCGATTTGCGTGTCCATCAGCAATTCGACTGGACCCAGGGGTGCATCGCCCTGACCAATCAACAGATCGAACAGCTCCAGGCGCTGATCGGAACGGGTGCCCGGGTGGTGATTCGCTAGTCCAATCTGTTTTTTGAGGATTTGGGCAAAAAGAAATGCCTGGGTTCTTGAAAAATGAACATAAAAACTGGACACTGTGCACGCGCTGGGGGCCGATGTTCGGCATCTATCGGCGACGAAGGCTGTTTCGTCCGATCGTTCGATGCGCTAGTCCTGTCTTTATCTGCATGAACCGTTAATACCTATCAGGAGAATTGTTATGCTGGCCAAGAAATTTGCAGCTCCCTTGATTCTGGCCGTGGCACTGGG
>JBATEM010000424.1:0-4730 GCA_049664005.1 Candidatus Macondimonas sp. | reverse complement strand
GGACTGGGCGAAATCTACGCCTTCAGCGTCATGCGCAAGCCCGGCAATCCGTCCATGGGCGCACGGGTCCCCTATGTGGTGGCCATCGTGCAACTGGAAGAAGGCGTACGCATGATGACCAACGTGGTCAACTGCCCGCTGGAAAACGTCAAGGTCGGCATGAAGGTCAAGCTTGCCTGGGAAGAACTGCCCAAAGGGCGTCACTTCCCGATCTTCGAGCCAGCCTGAAGTCCGAAACCTGCTGGGCGGGGCGTCTCTCCCCCGCCCGCTTTCCCATACCTATCCCGAGCACTGTCGACTTGACCATGCCTTCCCCCTTGGATGAATCCAGCGCCCCCCATCAACCCTGGGACCTGTTTCGCGACTGGTATGAAGCCGCCCGCCCCCTGCACCCTCCCGAGCCTGATGCCATGGCGCTGGCCACGGTCGGTGCCGATGGCAGGCCCAGCGCCCGCATCGTGTTGCTCAAGCAGTTCGATGACGCAGGACTGGTTTTCCACACCCACTATGACAGTCGCAAGGGGGAAGACCTGGCCCACCATCCGGTGGCGGCCCTGTTGTTCTACTGGCCGGCACAACTTCGGCAGGTGCGCATCGAAGGCAGCGTCAGCCGTTTGGAGTCAGAGGCGTCGGACGCCTACTTCAAGACCCGGCCCCGAGACAGCCAGATCGGCGCTTGGGCCTCCCCCCAAAGCCGCCCCCTGCAGGGACGGGAAGAACTGGACGGCCGGCTTGACCGTTTTACCGCGCGCTTCGCTGGCCAGACTATCCCGCGGCCACCGCACTGGGGAGGCTATCGCCTGCTCCCCCTGCGTTTCGAGTTCTGGCAAGCCCGGCCCAACCGGCTGCACGACCGCCTGCTCTACCAGCGTCGGGCCGATCAGACCTGGTCGTTGGAGCGCCTGGCGCCCTGACCACCCGATCCTGAGTCAATCCGCCCCTTGATTTGCATCCCGGGGTAGGGAAGCATGGACCGTTTTTAACGTCCTTCCCTCAAGGGGAAGGTGTCGCGACCCTGGAGCCGACTGTGAGACCCTCTTCACTGGAACTCGACGATCTGCTGGCCTGCGCCCGCGGCGAGATGTTTGGTCCGGGCAATGCCCAGTTGCCCCTGCCGCCCATGCTGATGTTCGACCGCATCACCCAGATCAGCGAGGATGGCGGCGCTCACAGCAAGGGACAGGTGATTGCCGAACTCAACATTCGCCCGGACTTGTGGTTTTTCCAATGTCATTTCCAGGGAGATCCCGTCATGCCGGGCTGTCTGGGGCTGGATGCCATGTGGCAGCTGATGGGATTTTATCTGGGCTGGCTGGGCGCCCCCGGGCGGGGACGCGCCTTGGGTGTGGGCGAGGTAAAATTCACCGGTCAGGTGCTGCCCGATGCCCGTCAGGTCATTTATCGGGTTGACCTGAAGCGTGTCATTCTGCGCAAACTGGTAATGGGCATCGGTGATGCCACAATGACCGTGGATGGCCGTGAGATTTACGTCGCCAAGGATTTGCGCGCCGGCCTGTTCATGTCCACGGCTAACTTCTGAATGGTACGGATGGCATCGAAGAGGCCGTGCGGGAGGTAGGATACGGATGAAACGCGTCGTGGTCACCGGGCTGGGCATCGTCTCCAGCATCGGCAACAACAAGGTGGAAGTGCTCAAGAGCCTGTTTGAGGGGCGTTCCGGCATTTCCTTTCAGCAGGAATACGCCGAGCATGGCCTGCGTTCGCAGGTGGCTGGCTCGGTCAAGCTCAACGTGCAGGAATTGATCGATCGCAAGCTGATGCGTTTCATGGCAAACGGCCATGCGTATGGCTGGCTTGCAATGCAGGAAGCGATTCAGGACGCGGGGCTGCCACCCGATCTGGTGTCCAATGTGCGCACCGGCCTGATTGTTGGCGCGGGCGGCGCGTCCCACTCGAGTATCCAGGAAGGCGTCGACACGCTGCGTGAAAAGGGGGTGCGCCGTGTCGGCCCCTACATGGTCACCAAGGCCATGTGCAGCGGGGTTTCCGCCTGTCTCGCGACCGGAGCCCAAATCAAGGGCATCAACTATGCCATCAGCTCGGCCTGCGCCACCAGTGCGCATTGCATCGGTAACGGCGCAGAGCAGATCCAGATGGGCAAGCAGGATATCGTTTTTGCCGGTGGCGCCGAGGAAGAGCATTGGACGATGTCCTTCATGTTCGACGCCATGGGCGCGCTGTCCAGCAAATATAACGAGACCCCGGAAAAAGCCTCGCGCACCTATGATGCGGACCGCGATGGCTTTGTGATCGCAGGCGGTGGCGGCATCGTGGTACTGGAGGAGCGGGAACATGCCCTGCACCGTGGCGCCCCGATCTACGCCGAGCTGGTGGGCTACGGCGCCACTTCCGATGGTTATGACATGGTGGCGCCCTCGGGAGAGGGTGCGGTGCGCTGCATGCGTCAGGCCCTGGCCACGGTGGACGCCCCCATCGACTACATCAACACTCACGGCACCAGCACACCGGTCGGTGACGTGCGCGAGCTGGCAGCCCTGCGTGAGGTCTTTGGCGAACGCATGCCCCCCCTGGCATCGACCAAATCCCTGACCGGGCATTCCCTGGGCGCTGCCGGCGTGCATGAAGCCATCTACAGCCTCCTGATGATGAAGGAAAACTTCATCGCCGCTTCGGCCAACATCGAGCGCCTGGATCCGCAGGCCGAAGGCTTTCCCATCGTCCGGGAACGTCGCGACGGCGTCCGGCTGAATACGGTGCTGTCCAACAGCTTCGGTTTCGGCGGCACCAACGCCTCTTTGGTGTTCGCCCGCCACGGCGAATGAGTCCCTGCCGGGAGCATCCAGCGGATCCTCCCGGCATTTTGACGCAAGTCATTGTCACCTTGTCCCCACGCGCTATTCTCCCCTGCATGTTCCAGGGGAGAGTTCCGCCATGCCCATTGCCATTACCGATGCGTTCGATGCGGAATTGATTCGCCGTTACGATATACGTGCCCCTCGCTACACGTCCTATCCCACTGCGGATCATTTCCACCCCGGCTTTGGTCCCAGCGACTATCAGCGCGTCCTGTGCACCCGGGCAGACGCCCCCTTGTCGCTGTATGTGCACATTCCTTTTTGTCCCAGCCCCTGTTTTTATTGCGGCTGTCACCGGGAGATCACCCGTCAGCCCGGCCCCATCCAGGATTATCTGGAGGCGCTGGAACGGGAGATCGCCCTCAAGGCGGCGCTGCTGGAGCAACCGGGACCGGTAGTGCAGGTGCATTTCGGCGGCGGCAGTCCAAGCTTCCTCGCCTCGGACCAGCTCGCGCGGGTCATGGACACGCTGCGCGCCCACTTCGATTTCGCGCCCCAGGTGGAAATGGGGATCGAAGCGGATCCGCGCAAGCTGGATGCGGCGGAAGTCAGGATGTTGGGGCAGATGGGATTCAATCGCCTCAGCGTGGGTGTGCAGGATTTCGATCCCGTCGTGCAGGCGGCAATCAACCGTCGCCAGAGTTATGCCGAAACCGAGGTCGTGGTCCGGGCGGCTCGCGCCGCAGGTTTTGATTCGGTCAGTCTGGATTTGATTTATGGCCTGCCGCACCAGCACCCGGAGCGCTTCGAGACCACGCTGGATCAGGTGCTGACTCTGCAGCCGGATCGGGTGGCGCTGTATAGCTATGCCCATCTGCCCGAGCGCTTCACGGCCCAGCGTCACATCCCGGCCAGCGCACTGCCCAACCCGGCCCTCAAGCTTCGCTTACTGGAGCAAGCCGTGGAGCGACTCACCGAGGCAGATTATGTCCACATCGGCATGGATCATTTTGCGCAGCCGAACGATCCTCTGGCCAATGCCTTGACGCAGGGCACGCTGCACCGCAACTTCCAGGGCTACTCGACCCATGGGGGATGCGACCTCATCGGCCTGGGCGTCAGTGCCATCAGTCAGATTGGTCACTGCTATGCCCAGAACACCAAGGATCTGCAGGATTATCAGACCAGCCTGAATCACAGCGCCTTGCCCATTCGCCGGGGCATCACGCTGACGCGTGAGGACGGCTTGCGGCAGGAGGTGATCCAGGCGCTGATGTGTCAGGGCCGGGTCTGTTATCGCGACATCCGTGCCCGCCATGGGGTGGAATTTGCGGCCTACTTCGCGGAGGAACTGCTGCGCTTGGAGGCTGCAGCGACCGATGGTCTGGTGCGCTTCACCCCTCAAGCCCTGGAAGTCACGCCGCGCGGACGCTATTTGCTGCGAGCGATCGCCCGGCCGTTCGACGCCTATCTGAACCGAAACGGCGAAAGTCCGCGGCACTCCCGGCTCATCTGATCCGCGCCCATCCGACAGGGAAATCCCGCCTCTCGGCGGGGGTGTGGCACGCTCACCCCAACGGCTGGAGGCAATGATTGGCGCGGCCATTGAGTCCTTCCAGATCCAGCAACCGGATCTCGCGCCGCTCCGTCTGGATCAAGCCCTCGCGTTCGAAGCGGGTGACCACCCGACTCACGGTTTCCGTTGCCAAACGCAGATAGTTGGCAATATCGCGGCGAGGCATGGCCAGGTTGAATACCCGATCCGAATAACCCCGCTCTCGCTGGCGGTTGGACAAATCGAGCAGGAATCCCGCCACCCGCTCCTCGGCGCTGTAGTCCCCGGCCAACCAGGCGTAGGCGGAAAGATCCTTGCTCAGCAAACGGAAAATCTGCTCCTGCAACCGGGGAATCTGCGTCGCCAGACGGCTCAGCTCGCTGTAAGGCAAGGCGCAC
>JBATEM010000423.1:0-1846 GCA_049664005.1 Candidatus Macondimonas sp. | reverse complement strand
CATCTTGATGGGCCATTCGGCAGGCGCTCATCTGGTCGCCCTGTTGACGGCCTCACCGGCCGCGACGCTGAAACAAGGCGTGCGCCCCTGGCTGGGCGCCGTTGCCCTCGACAGCGCGGCTTTCGATATCACGCAGGTCATGGCGGGTCGGCATCTGCCGCTCTATGACCGGGCCTTTGGAAAGGATCCGGCCTTCTGGCGCCGCGTCTCCCCGTTGCATCAGCTCAGTGCCGCGGCCTATCCCCTGCTGGCCGTGTGTTCGACGCGGCGCGCCGATGCGTGCCCACAAGCCCATGGGTTTGAAAGGAAAGCAGCCTCACTCGGGGTCAGGGCGACGGTTCTGCCACAGGATTTGTCCCACCGCGAGATCAACCAGAACCTGGGGCTGGACAGTGGCTATACCCGGGCGGTCGAAGCTTTCATGGGGTCGCTTGATCCCGCCGTGCAGCAGGCGCTGTTGTCCCGTCCTGTCGACTGATGGCGGTGCGTCCTGGATCAGGGCCTGCTGCCGCCGGCGTTCAGGTATTCACGGGGGAAATTTTGAGACCACATAGTTCGATCCAGGTACAGTGAAATGACCGTTATCCCAGGCAATCAGATTGTCGACGTGGGGTTCGTCAACGAAGGCCAGGCAGTCGCCGGCTTCGCAGAGAATGTCGTAGACGGAAATGAACTTGATTCCTGCGCGTTGTGCGTAATCCTTCATCTCACGATCCGTCTGGCTTAATCGAGGCTTCAAGCCCTGAGATAGTCGATTCGGCATGACATGGCCATGCGCTTCATTCTTCCAGGCTGTCTCGATGAGAATGCTTGAGAGGTTCTTTTTCCACATCGGTGCGGGCCCCACGAGGTCGATTCTTTTTACGCCCATTGATTTCAGCGTGTCCACGGTTCGTGACACTTGTTGCCAGTCATAGATGATCCAGTTTCCCGCCAGGATGACGCGATTCGGCATCTCGTTTCTTATCCATTCGAGGATGATGTCATTGGTGGCCTTGCAATGTGGCTTGTTCGGCATTTCCAGTCCAAGGATGGGTGGGCAGCCGATCGAAGTCATTTGGGCGAGCCGCCATTTTCCAGTGGCCATTGTGCTCAAGCCTGGATAGAGATGCGCGGCATAAGAGTCTCCCCACAAGAGAACAATTTCTGATGGCTGTGCATGTTCGGCATCAATGCACAAGGAAAGCGCCGTTGCCGTCTGTTCCGGGCGAAGAAGGCAACGGCCTTCCCGGTAGAATGCGTAGTCAAATTTAAAACTGGAAATATCACGCAGTGATTCCGGGAGGCGTGAATTTACGCCGTGGGTTTCCTTGATGTACTGGGCGTTTGCAGCAATAAAAAGAACCCCAAGGATCAACGCGATGGACTGTATGAGTGGCTTTTCTTGAGCGAGATATTTTCTGGCCGGATTTTCAATCAGTCGGGAGGATAGCGTGCCTAGCAAGCCGGTTAGTATCAGGCCGGACAGTAGGGCAACAGCACTGTTTCTGAGATCGAGGTGGCCGAGTGCGACAGCCATGGGCCAATGCCACAGATAGAGCGAGTAGGAGTGGGTTCCCAGCCACTGGGACAGGGCATTTCCCGTCCAGGCGGATTCGGCGCGGTTTGCGAGCAGAATTGCAACGGCTCCGGAGACCGGCACCATGGCCCAGATCCCTGGCCAGCTCCGATTTTCATCCAGCACCAAAACAGCAACGATGATCAGCGCCAAACCGAGCACTTCCAATCGCTTGGAATTCGGCTTGGAGAATTCATGGCGATATGTGGCCAAATAGGCCAGTCCGCCTGCCAACATTTCCCATGCCCTGGTTGGAAGCAGATAGAAGGCATCACTTGGTCGCAAGGG
>JBATEM010000422.1:0-3909 GCA_049664005.1 Candidatus Macondimonas sp. | reverse complement strand
GTCAGGCGGTCCAGCCACGCCCGTGCGTCGAGCTGCGGGAGGTGATCGAAGCGGACCATCTGGCAGCTCACGTTGTCCGGGCTACCCGCGCGCAGGGCGGCGGTGGCAATCTCCCGGGCCGCCCGATCCAGATGAGCAGCATGGGTCAGGACCTGATTGATGAGCACCTGTTCGCTGACATATTCGTGGACGCCGTCGGTCGTGAAAATGAAGGTATCGCCCACCTCGACCGGAAAATGACGGTAATCGATGTCCAGATGCAGGTCGATGCCGAGTGCCCGAGTCAGGAAGTTTTTCTCCTCCGACAGCCAGATGCGGTGGTCCTGGGTCAGTTGGGTGAGTTCGCTGCCGCGCAGGCGGTAGATGCGGGTATCGCCGACATGGAAAAGATGTGCCGTGGCGGACTTGACCACCAGGGCGCTCAAGGTGGTGGCGCAACTGCGGCGCAGGCTCTCGCCACCCTGGCCGCAGAGCCAGCGGTTGGTCGCCTGCAACACCTTCTCCACCGAAGTCTTCACCGTCCAGGATTCGGCGGTGCAGGCGTAATCGTGCAACAGGCTCTTGACCGTGGTCTCGCTGGCGATGCGCCCGGCCTCGCTGCCGCTGACTCCATCGGCCATGACCGCGACGATGCCCTTGCTCTCCAGCAGGGGCGACTCGGGCACCAGCACGCCATAGCTGTCCTGGTTCTCGATCTTCACCCCACGATCTGAATACTGGCCAATCGATACCAAATCCCTGGTCATCGCGCTCATGCCCGGATGGGTCCCGGCCAGCGCGGCAGGCTTCCAGAATTCATTGCCACGCCTACTCAGCCCACCTTGATCAGTTGCACGGTGCCATCGGGCAGGATTTCCGCTGTCTCTCCGCGTGGTTCAAGCAGCAGCAGCGCCACCAGTGCCAGCACAACCAGCGCCGCGCCGCCGATGACCAGGAAGAAGACCTGCGGCGAGACGAAGGACAGCACCGTCAGGAACACCAGCCCGCCGACGTTGCCGTAGGCCCCCGCCATGCCCGCAATCTGGCCGGTCATGCGGCGCTGGATCAACGGCACCATGGCGAACACCGCCCCGGAGCCACCCTTGGCGAACAGGCCGCACAGCAGGGTGTTGGCCACCACCAGCGCCACCGGCCACTCCGGTGTTACCTGCCCCAACAGCAGGAAGCTGCCGGTGATGCCGGTGAACAGCAACAGCAGGCTGCGGCGGCGACCCATGCGATCGCTCAGGATGCCGCCCGCCGGCCGTGCAATCAGGTTCATCACCGGGTAAATCCCCGCCAGGATGCCCGCCATCACCGGCGAGAGGTGAAACTGATCGAGATAGAACAACGGCAGCATCGAGACCAGCGCCAGTTCAGAGCCAAAGGTCACCAGATAGGCCAGATCCAGAATCGCCACCTGGCGGAAACGGTAGCGGAACAGCTCCGGCACCGGCTTGGTAAGTATTTCCCGATTGACCAGATAGATGTGCCAGGCCTGGTAACTATAAATGGCGGCGATGCCGGCATAGATGGCGAGGGTCAACGGCATGCCGAACCAGTTGAGACCCGCCGGCGACAGTTTCCAGGCGAGCAAGCCCAATGCGCCATAAATAGGCAGGCTCATCAGCAGATAGAGCAACAGATCGCCCCGACTGGTCACTTCCATGGCGCCCATCTTCTTGGGCTTGAAGTAGGTCGAGCCCTTGGGGGTGTCTTCCACCGATCGGTAATAGAACAGACCATAGCCGATGGCCACCACGCCGGTGACCGCAATGGCGAATCGCCAGCCATTTGCGCCGCCATACCACAGCGCCAGTGCGGGCAGCAGCATGGCCGAGGCCGCCGAGCCGAAATTGCCCCAGCCGCCATAGATGCCCTGGGCGATGCCGGTCTGGCGGGCGGGAAACCACTCGCCGATCATGCGAATGCCCACCACGAAGCCCGCGCCGACGAAGCCGAGCAGAAAGCGGGTCACGGCCAGTTGCGTGAAGTTCTGAGCAAGCGCGAAGGAAAAGCAGACCAGTCCGGCACTGACCAGAATCAGGGTAAACATCCGTCGCGGGCCGAAGCGATCCACCAGCATGCCCACCAGGATGCGCGCCGGAATGGTCAGCGCCACATTCAGAACCAGCAGAATGCCGACCTCCTGATCCGTCAGTCCGAAATTCTGGCGCAAGGTCGACATCAGCGGCGCATGGTTGAACCAGACCGCGAAAGAGATGAAAAAGGCGATCCAGCTCAGGTGCAGGATGCGCATATTGCCCTTGAAGGACAGCAAATTGAGTTTTTCGGACATGGGGACTCCTGGGCGCATGCAATAGGCCTCAGAGCGATAAGCAAGATCTGCGCCATAAAAGGGCATGGCTCATACCATCCGGAAAGCCCCGCCCCAGCTTGGTTCAAGCAAGAGCCAGCCATTTTTCTCATGCCGCCCTGCCCGGCATGGAAATCGATTAATCAATTGTTTTTATTATTTTTTCATGCAGAGAAATCCGTCCAGCCCCCCATGGCTTTGCCAGCGGATCCGAAAAGGAACGGCCCGGGATCGGCGCTGCACCGGAAAGCAGCGCCTCAAGCGAAGCACCATTTCGCACCAAAAAATAACTCTTTATCGAAATTGGTGCGCTGAAAGCACCATCAAGAGGCATGCGCCCGTTGCCGACCTCGTCGCCACGGATCAGCGCCTTGGCAGCCTACTGCTCGAGACCTGCGGTTCGTCACTGCAGAACACGGCCCTGCAGCATTCCATTCAGGCCCCCTTTATTTTTCAGCTGCTTTCCAGATGGCGAAGCAGTCCTACCACGGGCACGCCCACCCAGTCAGGTCGGTTGTCCAGCTCATAGCGGATTTCATACAAGGCTTTCTCGATCAGAAACAGCCGCATCAGCTGCGCGACGGCCTCCTCCTCGGCAGGCCAGGTGGGACACGCCACAATCCCGTCGCGATAGCCTTCCAGGAAGGCCTGGGCGGTCTGTTGTTCCCATGCCATGGCCTGACGCACCAGGCCGTCGCGATCCCCCGGACGCTCGGTTGCGCTGCGCTGAACAGCGACCGAGGCGGCATAGCTGAAGGAACGCAACATACCGGCCACGTCCCGCAGCGGGGAATGCTTGGCGCGCCGCTCGGCAAGGGGGCGGGCGGGTTCGCCTTCAAAGTCGGTGATGATGAAGTCGTCCTGGACCCGCAATACCTGACCCAGGTGGTAGTCACCATGATAGCGACTGCGCATGAGCTGACCGTCTGTCAGCCCCTGTGGGCGCAAGCCTGCCAGCAATGCCGGGCGGTGTAACAGCAATGTCTTGCAAGATATTTGCAGGGCCTCCGGGATCTCGCCAAGCCGGCTCTCCAGGCGATCGAAGGTTTGCACCGCGTCTTGGCGCACAGCTTCGAACCAGTGGTCCAGGTCTGCGGCCGTTACCGGTTCCGGATCAAATGCCGGATTGCCCGTCGTCTTGCCAAAGGCCTGGTGCAGTTCTGCGGTGCGCTTGCCCAGATTGTTCATCTGGTGCAGAAAGAAAGCATGCTGATTGGGTTCACCGTCATCGGAAACAGGCGATGGCTCGACAAGGGTGCGCTCCAGGTAGTCGACCGTGTAGTTCCAGGCGGAGCCCTGATTCGCGAGAAAGGATTGCAGCAGAGCCAGGTCGATGGTCTCCCCCGCCGGGGATCGGTATTCCATGAAGCCGCCGACGGGAACAGCATGAGCGTACGCCGCCTGCTGGGTCAGGAAACGGCCCACCTCCACTTCCGGGTTGATACCACGCTGCAGGCGGCCATAGCATTTGAGGAACAGCCGCTCGCCGAACAACACCGTAATGTTGCTCTGTTCGAGCCCCGGGTGATAAACCGGTTCGTCAGCCAGCGCAGCCAGATCGGGGATGGCGCCGGTGGCCTGGAAGTGCAGGCTGCCCTCGCCCAGCGGTACGC